>DATFYA010000193.1 GCA_035315345.1 Candidatus Methylomirabilota bacterium | reverse complement strand
CGTCGAAGCGATCACCACCGTCGCGGGCAACGTGTCGGTGGACCTGGCCACCGTGAACGCCCGCCGCATCCTGGCGGTGGCCGCGCCCGATCCGATGCCGCCGGTCTTCCAGGGTGCGCCGACGCCGCTGAAGGGCGCGCTGGTCACCGCGGCCCACGTCCACGGCGACGACGGCCTCGGCCACCTCGATCGCTTCGTGGAGCCCGACGGCCGGCCCCGCTATCCGGAGCCCGCGGTCCCTCTTGAGACGGCCGCGGCGGCGGAAGCGATTCTGGACACCGCGGATCGCTGGGGCCGGGACCTGACCATCGTGGCCCTGGGGCCGCTCACCAACGTGGCCGCCGCCCTCGCCCTCGACGCCCGGGGCCTCGCCCGGGCCGGGCGGATCGTGGTGATGGGCGGGGCCATCGCGGTGCCGGGCAACGTGACGCCGGCGGCCGAGTTCAACATCCACGTCGATCCCGAGGCGGCCGCGATGGTGCTCTCCGCGGGCCTGCCGATCGAGCTGATCCCGCTCGACGTGACCCGCCAGGTGGTGCTGGCCGAGCGCGCCCTCGTCGGACGTCTGCGCGGGCGCGCGAGCCCCGTCGCGCGCTTCATCCTCGATTTCACCGGCCACGGCTTCGCCTTCGGCGACGAGCGGGAAGGCGGCGGCATCGTGCTGCACGACCCGCTCGCGATGGCGGTGGCGCTCGATCCGTCGCTCGTGACCTTCGAGGCGCTCCACGTCGAGGTCGAGTGCGAGGGACGGCTCGCCCGTGGCCTGACGCTGGCCGACCGCCGTCGACCTCCGGCCGGCGGTCCCGCGTCGCCCGCCTGCCGGGTGGCCCTCGCGGTGGACGTGGAGCGGGCGCTGCGTCTGGTCCTGGAGGGCCTGTGCCCCGCGTCTGCGTGATCGGCTCCGCGAACCTCGACTTCACGGTGGCGCTCCCGCGGCTTCCGCGGACGGGCGAGACGGTCTCGGCGGGTACCCTGCTGGTCGACCGCGGTGGCAAGGGCGCCAACCAGGCGGTGGCGGCGCGACGCCTGGGTGCAGAGGTGCGGATGATCGGCTGCGTCGGCGACGACGACTCCGGCGGCGAGATTCGTCGAGCCCTGCGCGAGCAGGGAATCGGGGTGGACGGCATCGCGACCTCGTCGGACGCCGCGACCGGCACCGCGCTGATCTTCGTGGACCGGGAGGGCCGCAACCAGATCGGGGTCGCCCCGGGGGCCAACCATCGGCTGACCGTCGAGATGGCGCGGGCCGGCCAGGACGCGATCGCGTGGGCCGAGGTGCTGGTGAGCCAGCTGGAGGTCCCGGTGCCGGTGGTGCGCTGGGCGCTCGAGACCGCCCGCCGGCACGGCGTGCCCACCGTGCTCAATCCGGCGCCGGTCCAGGAACTGTCGGACGAGCTCCTCTCACTGGTGACCTACCTCACGCCCAACGCGGGCGAGGTCGCGGCGCTGACCGGCATCGAGGTGCGGGATCTCGAGTCGGGGCGACAGGCGGCCGCGCGCCTGTGCGAGCGCGGCGCGGGGACGGTGATCATCACCCTCGGCGAGCAGGGTGCGCTGGTCTGCGACGGCGCCTCCGCGGTGCACTTCGAGGCGTTCCCGGTGGAGGTGGTGGACACCACCGGCGCGGGCGACGCGTTCAACGGCGCGCTGGCGGTCGGCCTGGCGGCCGGCGGCAGCCTCGAGCAGGTGATCCCGCTGGCCAGCGCCGCTGCCGCGCTCACGTGCACGCGCCGCGGGGCCCAGGACGCGCTGCCCGACCGCGCCGACGTCGAGCGCTTCCTTCAGTCTCTCCGGGGCCGCTGAAGGGCCCTAGCGCAGGCGGACGCGGAGGGCGTCGACGCGCGCCACCGCCGCCTGCACGGTGGACTCGCTGAGCCGCCCGTCGGCGATGGCGCGGGTGACGGCGGCGACCACCCGCTCGGCCGCCCGATCGTCGATCCGCCCCGTGTTCTGGGAAACCAGGAGCACGTCCACGCCCGCGTTGAGCGCCAGCACCGACGCCTCCTCGAGCCCGTAGTGCTGGGCGATGGCGCCCATCAGCAGGTCGTCCGATACCACGACCCCGTCGTAGTGGAGCCAGCCGCGGAGCACGCGGCGCACGGTGAAGCGCGACAGCGTCGCGGGGTCCCACGGATCGAGGCCGCGATTGAACACGTGCGCGGTCATCACGCTATCGGCCAGGCCGTCCGCGATGAGCGCGCGGTAGGGTGAGAGCTCCACGCGCAGCACCGCGGTATCGGTCACCTCGGTGAAGCCCAGGTGGGAGTCCTGGCGGCTCGAGCCGTGGCCGGGGAAGTGCTTCAGCGCGGTGAGCACGCCCGCCTCGTGCATGCCCTGCACGAAGGCGCGCGCATGCGCGATCACCCGCTCCGGATCGGCGGAGTACGTGCGGCCGGTGGTGACCACCGCCGGGTTGGTCGGGTTCACCGCCACGTCCACCACCGGGGCCAGGTCCCAGTTGATGCCGGCCTCGCGCAGCATCCGGCCCATGCGGCCGGCCTCGGCCCGGGTGAACGCGGGATCATCCCGCGCGCCCACCTCCTGCGCCGACAGGGTCGGCAGATATCCCAGGCGCGGCGAGAGGCGCATGACCCGGCCGCCCTCCGCGTCGGTGGCGATGAAGAGCGGCCGCCCCGCGCAACCCGCGGCCAGAGCCTGCAGGTCGCGGGTGAGCGTGGTGATCTGCTCGGGGCTCACCATGTTGCGCGGCCGGCCCGACGCGGCGAAACGCTCGAAGAGGAGCACGCCGCCGACCTTGACGTCGCACACCAGGCGCCGCACTTCCGCGTTGCCGGCGACCTCCGTGCCGCTGAAGCCTACCAGGAGGAGATCGGCGATCCGCAGGCGCACCGGATCGGGGGCGGGGCGAGGCGTCACGAGCGCGCAGCCGGACACCGCCAGGGCCAGCGCGAGAAGCGTCCCTCGACGACGGAGGGGCCGAACGCTCACCCGCGGGCGCCGCGGGCGGCCGCGACGAGGCGCCGCACCCGCTCGGCGTCGACCGGGTTCGGGAGACGGCCGTCGCGCTTGATCGAGGTGCCCACGATCACCCCATCGGCCACCGAGAGCAGCTCGGCGACCGTCTCGGGCGACGCGCCGCTGCCCACCAGGAGCGGGGCCTCGGGGACCGCGCCGCGCACCCGCTTGAGATCGCTCATGGGCGTCGGCTCGCCGGTGGCCGCCCCCGAGACCACCAGCGCGTCGGCGAGACCGCGCGCGAAGCAATCGCGCGCCTCCTGCTCGATCGGCACCGGGGCCAGCGGCATCCCGTGCTTGGCCTGCACGTCGGCGAGGATGGCCACGTTGGCCCCGAGCAGCCGGCGGTAGCGGAGGCTGTCGTGGGCGTCGGACTGAATGAGGCCCTGATCGGCCACCACCGCGCCCACGTGGACGTTGACGCGCACGAAGCGGGCGCCCGCGCTGGCCGCGATGGCCAGGGCAGAGCGGACGTCGTTCTTCAGCACGTTGACCCCGATGGGCAGGCGCACCTGGCGCCGGATCTCCGCGACCGCCACCGCCATGCCGGCCACGCTGGCCGCGTCCACGCGCCCGGCGGTGAAGGGCACGTCGCCGTGGTTCTCGACCATGATCGCGTCGGCGCCGCCCTCGGCGAGCGCCCGCGCGTCGTCGAGCGCGGCGCGCAGCACGCCGGTCATGTCGCCGTCCCAGCGAGGGCTGCCCGGGAGCGCGCGGAGGTGCACCATGCCGATCACCGCGCGGGTGATCCGATCGGGAAGTCCGAGCACGGCCGCGATGGTCATGTGATCGCGGAAATCATAGCACGCGAGAATGGCGGCCCCCGACCGCGACGCTGGAATATACTGACTCATGTCATGGCGATGACGCCGGGAGCCGCCGCGCCGCGAATCTTCTACGGATGGTGGGTGGCGCTGGCACTGGCGATCATCGTGCTGCTCTCCTCGGGAATCCGCTTCACGATCGGTCCCTTTCTCAAGCCGGTGACCGACGACCTGGGCGTCGACCGCGGCAGCTTCTCCCTCGTGGTCGCGGCCTCGCTCCTCCTGTACGGCGCGTTCATGCCGCTGGTCGGACGCCTCGTGGACCGGATCGGCGCGCGCGTGGTGTGCGCGGGCGGTGCGTTCGTGACGGCCGTCTCGCTCGTGCTCACCGGCCGCATGACCACCCTGTGGGAGTTCTATCTGTACTACGCGGTGATCGGCTCGCTCGGCCTCGCGGCCACCGGCCACGTGATGGGCTCGGTGATGCTGGCCCGCTGGTTCGTGCGGCACCGCGGGGTCACCATGAGCTCGCTGGGCTCCGCCTCCATGGCGGGCATGGCGGTGCTGGTCCCGGCCGCGATGTGGAGCATCCTGCGGTACGGATGGCGGACGAGCTGCGTGATCCTCGGGGTGGTCTCGCTGGCCATCACCCTGCCGCTGGCTCTCTGGGTACTCCGCGACGATCCCGAGAGCATGGGGCTGCACCCGGACGGCCGACCGGCCCCGCCGGCGGCGGGCGTCGCGTTCGTCGAGCGCACCGCGATCGCGGACGCGCTGCGGATCCCGTCCTTCTGGCTGCTCACCGCGGGACTCTTCAACTGCGGCTTCTCGATGAGCCTGCTCTCCGCCCACGGCGTGCCGATGCTGACCGACCACGGCTTCCACCCCATGACCGCATCGTCGGCGATCGGCTTCCTGGGGATGACCGCGATCGGGGGCGGGCTGACGCTCGGGCTCATCTCCGACCGCTGGGGGCGGAAGCCGGTGCTCGCCGCGGTCTACGTGCTGCGGGTCGCCGCCTTCGGCATGCTCTTCACCGTCCACGACCCCCGGCTGCTCCTGCTCGTGGCCGCCATCGGCGGCGTCGGGATGTCGGGCAGCCTGGCCATGACCTCGGCGCTCACCGGAGACCTGTTCGGCCGGTACTCGGTGGGCTCGCTCTTCGGTCTGATCTTCCTCTCGCATCAGGCGGGCGCGGCGCTGGGCTCCTGGCTGGGCGGCGCCCTGTTCGATCTCACCGGCGGCTACGGCGCCGCGTTCGCGGTGGCCGCGGCGCTGCTCCTGATCGCCGCCGGGCTCAGCCTCGCGATCAACGAGACGGCGCGGACGGCAAGCCGCGCGGTGCCGCTGCCGGGTCGGCCACATCCGGTGGCTGGAGGACGCTGATGGGCTATCGCACCATCCTGGTGGATCGGACCGACGGCATCGCGACCATCACCCTGAACCGGCCCGAGGCGCGCAATGCGCTGGACCTCGTGATGCGCCGCGAGCTGCTCGCGATCCTCGACGAGCTCGACGTCGACGCGGCGTGCCGCGTGGTGGTCCTCACCGGCGCGGGCGGGCACTTCTCGGCCGGCGGCGACGTGAAGACCATGGCGGCCAAGCGGCACACCGCGGCGGAGGGGCGCGCCCGGGTGGAATCGCTGAACCGCTTCGTCGTCCGGCTGTTCGAGTTCCCGAAGCCGACCATCGCGATGGTGGACGGCTTCGCGGTGGGCGCCGGATGCAACATCGCCCTGGGCTGCGACCTGGTGATCGCGTCGGACCGGGCCCGCTTCGGCGAGGTGTTCGCCAAGATCGGTCTCGTGCCGGACGGCGGCGGGACCTGGCTGCTCCCGCGCCTGGTCGGGCTCGCCAAGGCCAAGGAGCTCGTGTTCTCCGCCGACATCATCGACGCGGCCGAAGCCCTGCGCATCGGGCTCGTCAACCGCGTGGTGCCCGCGGCCGATCTGGAGAAGACCACGCGGGCATTCGCGGCGCGCATCGCGGCCGGCCCGCCCGCCGCGCTGAGCCTCGCCAAGGCCCTGCTGAACCGCTCGGCCACCGTGGACCTGGCCACGTCGCTGGGCTTCGAGGCCTACGCCCAGGCCCAGACCATCACCTCGGAGGACCACGCCGAGGGGGTCCGCGCCTTCCTCGAGAAGCGGCCGCCGACCTTCACCGGCGCGTGACCGCCGACCGCTCCCGCCGGTGACGTCCGCGAACGGGTTTCGTGGCTGGCTGGAGCGCCTCGGCTGGAGCCGCGCGCCCGCGCGGCGCGGGCTGGTGCTGGCGGGCGGCGGCGTCATCGGGGGCATGTACGAGGTCGGGGCGCTCGCCGCGCTCGACGAGGTGCTGCCCGACTTCCGGGCCAACGAGTTCGATCTCTACGTGGGGTCGAGCGCGGGCTCGGTCGTCGGCGCGCTGATGGCCAACGGGGTGAGCCCGCGCGAGCTGTACGCCATTCTCGACGAGGAGCGCGACGATCCGCTCAACTTCCAGCGTGGGTCGGTGTATCACAAGGGCTCGTTCTCGGGGGCGGCGCGCAACCTGGCCCAGTTCGTGTGGGCCATCGGCAAGCGGGCGGTGACCGACTTCCGATTGGAGTGGCCCGACCTCCTGGCCCGGAGCGGCGGCGACATGCCGGCCGGCTTCTTCTCGCTGGCCCCGCTCGAGGCCTACATCCGCGAGGCGTTCCAGGCCAAGGGCCTGTCGAACAGCTTCACCGGCACGCCCCGGCCGCTCCTGGTGGCCGCGGTCGCACTCGACCGCGCCGAGCGCGTGGTCTTCGGATCGGGCGATCACATGGGCGTGCCCATCTCCCAGGCGATCGCGGCATCCTCGGCGATCCCCGGCTTCTTCGAGCCCTTCCGGATCGACGGCCGCGACTACGTCGACGGTGACGTGGGCTACACCGGCCACGCGGACCTGGCCGTGGACGCGGGCGCCACCGTGCTGGTCGCGGTCAACCCGGCGGTGCCGCAGTGCCTGACCGAGCCCGACGCGCCCGAGATCCGCCGCGGAGGACTCTACGCGATCGTGGAGCAGACCACCCACATCGCGAGCCTCAACCTCTTCAATCTGGGACTGCGCGAGATCAAGCTGCGGCACCCCGCGGTGGAGATCCTGGTGATCCAGCCGGAGCCCAAGCCGTCGCCGCTGGTGGGCCCGTCCATGGGGTTCGAGGCCAGCCGCGCCGCGCTCCGGTACGGCTACGAGACGGTGAAGGAGTGGCTCGCCGGTCCCGAGGGCACCACCGCCGCCCGCTTCACCCTCTCGCGGTCCTGACGCGGCGGCCGGGTCAGGTGGGCGCGACCTCCTCGGCCGAGTAGCCGGCCTCGGCGAGGTGACGCTTGATCGTGGCGATCTGGTCGGGGCCGGAGGTCTCGAGCGTCACCTCGACCTCGCTGTCGCCCACCGGGGCGCGCGAGAACGCGCGGTCGTGCTCGATGTGCAGCACGTTGGCCCGATCCGCCGCGAGCAGCGCGGTGAGCCGGCTGAGCGATCCGGGGCGATCCCGCAGATGCACGCGGAGGCGCACGAGCCGGCCGTCCTTGACCAGGCCGCGCTCGATCACGCGGGCGATCACGTTGACGTCGATGTTGCCGCCGGAGAGGACCAGCCCCACGCGCTTGCCCTCGAGGTCCACGCGCCCGTTGGCGAGGGCGGCGAGCGCCACCGCGCCCGCGCCCTCCACCACCGTCTTCTCGATCTCCAGCAGCAGGAGGATCGCGTTGGCGATCTCCTCCTCGGTCACGGTCACCAGCCCGTCGACGTGACGGCGCGCCAGATCGAAGGTGTGGGCGCCGACCCGGCGCACCGCGATGCCGTCGGCAATCGTGGTGGCGGCCGGCACCGTGACCCGATCGCCCGCCGAGATCGCCGCGGTCATCGCCGCCACCTCGTGTGCCTGCACGCCGATGACGGTCGCCGACGGCCGGGTCGCCTTGACCGCGACCGCCACCCCGCCGATGAGCCCGCCCCCGCCCACCGGCACCAGCACCGCGTCGAGCCCCGGCACCTGCGCGATCATCTCGAGCCCGATGGTGCCCTGGCCGGCGATCACCCGATCGTCGTCGAAGGGATGCACGAAGACCAGGTGGCGCGCGGCCTCGATCTCGCGCGCGCGGACGTAGGCCTCGTCGAAGTTCTCGCCGTGGAGCACCACCTCGGCGCCGTGCCGGCGCGCCGCGGTGACCTTGGCGAGCGGCGCCCATTCCGGCATCACGATGACCGCCGCGATGCCGAGGCGGGCGGCGTGGAAGGCGACGGCGAGGCCGTGGTTGCCCGCGCTGGCCGCGATCACGCCCCGGCGGCGCTCGGCCGGCGAGAGCTGGAGCAGCAGGTTCGCCGCGCCACGCTCCTTGAACGAGCCGGTCATCTGCAGATTCTCCAGCTTGACGAAGACGCGCGCCCCGGTGAGCTCGGAGAGTGTCTCCGAGTAGGGGCAGGGGGTCTCGGTGATCGTGCCGGCGATGCGCTTCGCGGCCTCCCGGATGTCGGCGACGTCGATCATCAGAAGGGCAGCTCCGGCTCGGCGTGACGGGGGGACATGAGTCCGACCGGCATGAGGGCGGTCGACCGCGCCCAGCCCATGCGCCCGCGCCAGTCGAGCAGGATCAGGCCCCCCTGGCCCAGCCCCTCCTCGACGAGGACGCTCAGCGCCACCTCGCAGGCGTGCGCGGGATCGCCCACCGATTTCAGGATCTCGAGCGTGCGCCGGGCGAGGACGACCCGGATGATCGCCTCGCCGTCGCCGGTGCAGGAGACGCCGCCCAGCGTGCTCTCGGCGTACGTGCCGCAGCCGATCAGCGGGCTGTCTCCGACGCGCCCGGGTGCCTTGCCCGCGGTGCCGCCGGTGGACGTGGCCGCGGCGATCGTGCCGAATCGATCCAGCGCCACCGCGCCGACGGTTCCGGCCTGCAGGGTGGCGAGGCGGCGGCGCTGATGCTCGGTCACCAGGGCGGTCGGGTCGCAGAGAGGCACGCCGAGCTCGCGGGCTCGAGCGAGCGCGCCTGGACCCACGAAGAAGGAATGCCGGCCGTCGTCCAGGATGCGGCGGGCGAGCGTCACCGGATTCGGAACTCCGGAGACGGCGCCGACCGCCCCGTTGCGGAGCCTGTCGCCTTCCATGATGGCGGCGTCGGCCTCCACGGTCCCGGCGCTGGTCAGCACGGAGCCGCGCCCGGCATTGAACCGCGGGTGGTCCTCCAGGCGGCGGACGGCGGTCTCGACGGCGTCGAGGGCGGTCCCGCCCTCGTCCAGGGCTCGCCAGCCGGCGGCGGTCGCGTCGCGAATGCCCGACCGCAATTCGTCCCGGCCACCGGGATCCGCGCCGGCTCCGCCGTGCACGATGAGCGCGGGAACCCGGGCGGTCGGACGCACGACCCCAGGGTAGCACTGCCACCGCCCCGGCCGTCTGCCCACGCGAGACCAGGTGGTGTATCCTAGCGGCCATGGGCAGGGTGCAGCGGGGGCTCGCGTCGGTGGCTGTCCTGGTCGGCTCGATCGGGGTCGTGCTCGCGGCCGCCCGCCCGGTCGACGCGGCCGGCCCCGGCATGGGCGGCGGCTACGGCATTCCTCACGGCCCGTCCATGCCATCGCAGAAGTACGGCGGCGCGCCCGCTCCCAGCACGCCGGGCCGGCAGAAGGGCAAGGGCGGCAGCTCTTCGTCTCAGTCCGGGCCGACGACATTCGGCTACTGGGACGGCCAGCGCTTCGTCCGCAGCCCCGGCCCCTGGGTCGCGCCGGACAACGGATCCAAGGCCGCCAATCAGCGCCTCCGCTGAGTCCGGCCTCCTCGACCTCGCCCGACGCATCGTCGCCTGCCGTCGCTGTCCACGACTCGTCCGCCATCGCGAGCTCGTCGCCCTGCACCCGCCGCCGCGTTATGCCGGACAGGACTACTGGGCCCGTCCGCTCCCCGGATTCGGTGATCCCGCGGCGCGCGTGCTGCTGGTCGGGCTGGCCCCCGCGGCGCACGGCGGCAACCGCACCGGACGCATGTTCACGGGCGACCGCAGCGGCGACTGGCTGTTCCGGGCGCTCCACGAGGTCGGCATGGCGAGCCAGCCCACGTCGACCCACGCCGGCGATGGGCTCGAGCTGATCGACGCCTACATCACGGCGACCGCCAGGTGCGCTCCGCCGGCCAACAAGCCGACGATCGCGGAGATGAAGCGGTGCCAGCCGTTCCTGCTGGAGGAGCTGCGCCTGCTGTCGCGCGTGCGGATCGTGGTCGCGCTGGGCAAGATCGGGTGGGACGCGTACCTGCGGAGCCGCCCGGCGCGCGGGCTCGGGCTCCCGCGTCCGCTGCCCCGCTTCGGACACGGCGCGGAGGTTCGGCTGCCCGACGACGGGATCGTCCTGCTCGGCACCTTTCATCCCAGCCAGCAGAACACCTTCACCGGCAAGCTCACCCGCACGATGCTGCGCTCGGTCTTCGCCCGGGCGCGAGGTCTGGCCCAGCGCGCCTAGGACCGGGCCGGCGCACCGCCGGCGCGGCGGGGTGCTACCATGTCGCCATGATTCGCGTCTCCGGGCTGTTGGCTCTCGTCTTCTCCCTCGGCATCACCGCAACCGCTCTCGCCCAGCCGGCCGGCTCGACGCCCCCGCCGGTGAAGCTCCAGGTCATCGAGG
This sequence comes from Candidatus Methylomirabilota bacterium, assembly GCA_035315345.1. Lineage (NCBI taxonomy): Bacteria > Methylomirabilota (SeqCode) > Candidatus Methylomirabilota bacterium. Next base: position 107,367 of record DATFYA010000193.1, on the reverse strand, counting down.
CCACGCTCGACAACGGGCTCCGCCTGCTCGTGCAGGAGGATTCGCGCAACCCGATCGTGGCCGTGCAGATCCTGTATCGCGTCGGCTCGCGCAACGAGCGGCCGGGCGCGACGGGCCTCGCCCACTTCCTCGAGCACCTCATGTTCAAGGGCACGCCCACGCGCGGGCGCGGCGAGATCTCCCGGCTCATCGAGCAGAGCGGCGGGCGAGAGAATGCGTTCACCACCAAGGACATGACCGGCTACTACACCAACATCGCGGCCGATCGTCTGGACCTGATTCTGCAGATCGAGGCCGATCGGATGCGGAACCTGCTGCTGGATCCCGCGGAGATCGACTCCGAGCGCAAGGTGGTCCTGGAAGAGCGCCGCATGCGGAGCGAGGACGATCCGGACGGCGCCGTGTACGAGGCGATGAGCTCGCTGGCCTTCAAGGCGAGCCCGTATCACTGGCCCACCATCGGCTGGATGGCCGACATCGAGCGCATCAACGCCACCGAGCTGCGCGCCTTCTACGACACCTACTACCGGCCGAACAACGCGGTCCTGACCGTGGTGGGCAACGTGAAGGCCGCCAACGTGCTGGCGCGGGTGCGGCAGTATTTCGGGGCGATCCCGCGCGGAACGGCCCCGCCCGCGGTGACCGCGGTCGAGCCCCCGCAGATCGACGAGCGGCGGCTGCTGCTGCGCAAGGAGGGCGCGCAGCTCCCGGTCGTGAACATCGCCTGGCACGTGCCCAACTACACCTCGCCGGATGCCCCCGCGCTGGAGCTGCTCTCGCAGCTGCTGTCGGAGGGCCGCGCCTCCCGTCTCTACCGGCGGCTCGTGTACGACAAGCGCATCGTGCTGGGAGCGGGCGGGGAATACTCGTACTCCTCGATCGATCCGTCGCTGTTCTGGTTCTACGCGACCCCGCTGCCCGACCACACCCCGGAGTCGGTCGAGCAGGCGCTGCTCGACGAGGTCGAGCGGCTCAAGCAGGAGCCGGTGCCCGCGGAGGAGCTGGAGCGGGCGCGCAACCAGATCGAGGCCTCGTTCGTCTGGCAGCAGGATTCGGTGTTCTCCCGCGCCTCGGTACTCGGCCGCTTCGAGATCCTCGGGTCCTGGCGCCTCCTCGAGGACTACCTCCCGAGGCTGCGGGCGGTGAGCCCCGCGGATCTGCAACGGGTCGCGCGCACCTACTTCCCGGTCGACCGCAAGAACGTGTCGATCCTGCTCCCGGTGCCTCCGGCCGCCGCGCCGGCCCGGTGAGCCCGGCTGGGAGCCGACCGTGAGAGCAAGACGACTGCCCGCAGTGATCCTGCTCGCGGCGCTGCTCGCGGTCCCGGCGGCGGCCACGGCGCCGCTGGCCCATCGCGAGATCCTCCCGAGCGGCGCGGTACTGCTCGTCGCGGAGCGTCCGGCCGTCCCGATCGTGGTTCTGCAGATCGCGGTGCCGGGCGGCTCGGTCCGCGATCCGGCCGACGCGCTGGGTCTGGCCAACCTCACCGCCGACTCGATCACGCGGGGCACGACGCGACGGTCCGGTCCCGAGCTGGACCGCGCCATCGAGTTCGTGGGGGGCAGCCTCGAGGCCGGCGCCGGCCGTGACGGCGCGACCCTCTTCCTCTCGGTGCTGAAGAAGGACCTGCCGCTCGGTCTCGATCTGCTCGCGGAGGTCCTGCTGCATCCGGCGTTTCCCGCCGACGAGGTCACCCGGAAGATCGGCGAGATCCAGGCCGGGCTGCGCCGGTCGGAGCAGAGCCCGGGCACGGTGGCGGGACGCGCGCTGGGTCCCATGATCTTCCCCGGTCATCCGTACGGCCGGCCCTCGGCCGGCACCATCGAATCGGTCGGCACGCTCACCCGGGAGCAGGTCGTGGAGTTCTACCGAGCCCACTACCGGCCCGACGGCGCCGTCATCGTGGCGGTGGGCGACATCACGGTGGCCGAGATCCGCGCCGCCCTCCTGTCGCGTCTCGCCGGCTGGGCCAGCCCGTCGGCGACGCTGCCGCCGATTCCCAAGCCCGGCGCGCCGGTGATCGCAGAGACGCGGAGGATCACGCGCGATCTGAGCCAGACCACCGTGCTGCTGGGCCGACCGTCCATCCGGCAGGACGACCCGGACTACTTCCCGCTCTCGGTCGCGGCCTACATCCTGGGAGGGGGCTCCGCCTCGCGGCTCTACACGCGGGTCCGCGAGGAGCGCGGGCTCGCCTATTCGGTGTACGCGGCGGTGCAGCCGGGCCGCTACGGCTCCTCGTGCGTGGTGTCGCTGCAGACCCGCAACGATGCGGTGGCCCAGGCGGTCCAGCTGGTGCGCGATGAGATGGCCCGCATCGGGCGCGAGCCGGTCACCGCGGCGGAGCTGGACTCGGCCAAGTCGTATCTCATCGGCAGCTTTCCGCTGCGGCTGGACACGTCCGGCAAGGTGGCCCGCTTCGTGGCCGCGGTGGAGGAGGGCGGGCTCGGGCTCGACTATCCGGATCGCTACAAGGAGCGCATCGGACGGGTCACCGCCGCCGACGTGCAGCGAGTGGCCGCGCGCTACCTCGATCCCGCGACGTTCGACTCGGTGATGGTCGGCAAGTAGCGACCCGCGCGCGCGGTCACCACCACCAGCCGTACGGGTAGAAGCCCCGCCGGGGCCAGAAATAGTACGGGTCGTAATAGGGCCACGGGCCGTACGGATAATAGTAGTCGGACCCCAGGGTGACGTCCTTCGGCCAGAGCCGAATCCGCTCCACCTGGATCACCGGGTAGCGATAGGGGACGTCGCCGACCTTGCGCTCCTCCACGCCGGACACGGTGCCGATCACGGTAACCCGTCGCCCCTGGCCGTAGACCGCCGGATCGAGGAACGCAGGGGAGCGGAGCAGCAGACGACCCGGCGACTGGTCGCCGCGGTCCGGGGCGCCGTCGCTGCCGAGCCGGCGGGCGAGCAGCTCGATCTCCGTCTCATCGGTCCGGGGCTGGGTGGAGAGGATATCCCCGCCCACCATCACCCGCTGTCCCTTGAACGCGACGGGATCCGGGCGCAGCATCTCGACGGTGACGGCGGTGTTGACCGTGCTCATCACCTCTTTCGGGAAGGCAGAGGCGCAGCCGCTCAGCAGCACGGCGAGAACGAGCCACCGGTACATGATGCGACGATACCGCCCGTCCCGGAGGGCCGCAACCGCTGTGCTACAATGCGCTCCACATGAGGCGGGCTCGCTCATGCCGGTGGTGGTGCTCGGCGATGGCCGCCGCCCTGTCGCTCACGTGCACCGCTCCTGTTGACGCCGCACTGTTCGCCCTCACGCCCCGGGATCGCGACGAGGCAGTGCGTGCGGGACGACGCAGCGTCATCGACGATCAGTGGGGCGGCGAATGGCGGGTGAACGGGGGCTCGGGCGAAGCGGTCATGGTCATGACGCCGTTTCATCGACTGGCCCTGGCCGCGCGCAACTCCGCCTTCCAGGACCGGGAGCTGAAGCCTCGCGACATCGAATCCGTCCTGAAGGACCAGGAAGGCAAGCTCGTGTTCTGGGTGACCCTCCGCGGAGGACGCGTCGACTTCGCCCGATACTACGCCCCCACGCTGCTCGCGCGGCAGCAGGAGCTCAAGGCCTCGTTCGCCCAGAACGAGCGGACCGCGCTCCGCGGCGACGACGGTCAGTTCACCGCCCGGTGTGTCTACGTGTTCTCGGCCGAGGGCGTGGATCCCAAAGCGACCGTCACGCTCCTGGTGCGGGACGTGGAGGCCAAGGTGGTCGCCAAGTTCACCGTCGACCTCGCGTCGATGCGCTAGCCATCGGATGATCACCGCCGCGCGATTCGCGGAGGGCATGACGGTGGCCGAATACCTCGACCAGATGCGCGTGAACAAGGAGCGGTTCGTGCGGGTCATGCGCGAGGCCGCGATCGAGGACGAGGATCGCGAGGCGCTGCGGCGGCTGGGCCCGGGACTGCGGATCCTGATCGTCACCGAGGACTGGTGCGGGGACGCGCTCTACAGCTTCCCGGCGCTGGCCCGGCTGGTGGAGGGCGAGCCCGGCGTCGAGGTACGGGTCTTCCTTCGAGACAAGAGCCCCGACGTGATGGACCAGTATCTGAAGCGGGGACTCTACCGCACGATCCCGGTGTTCGTGTTCTTCGACGAGCGCATGAACGAGCTGGCGCGATTCGTGGAGCGTCAGGACGTGGTCAGCGAGCTACACACCCTATCGAAGGTCTGAAGGAGGAGAAGCCATGAAGGCGATCCGCGTGCACGCTCCGGGCGGGCCCGAGAGCATGAAGCTGGAGGAGATGCCCGCCCCGACTCCGGCGGCCGGGCAGGCGCAGGTGAAGCTCGAGGCCTGCGGGGTGAACTACATCGACGTCTACTTCCGCACCGGCGCCTACAAGGCGACGCTGCCGTTGACGCCCGGCATGGAAGGAGCGGGCACGGTGACCGCGGTGGGGCCCGGGGTCTCCGACGTGAAGGTGGGCGATCGGGTGGCCTGGACCGGCATCATCGGCTCGTACAGCCAGATGCACGTCGTGCCGTCGGACCGTCTGGTGGCGCTGCCGAGCAAGCTCACGTTCAAGGACGGCGCGGCGGCCATGCTCCAAGGGCTCACCGCCCACTACCTCGTCACCTCGACCTGGCCGGTCAAGAAGGGCGAGACCGTCCTGGTCCAGGCCGCCGCCGGCGGCATGGGCCTGCTGCTCTGCCAGATGGCCAAGATGCGCGGGGCGACCGTGATCGGCACAGTCTCGACCGAGGAGAAGGCGGCCCTGGCCAGGGCGGCGGGGGCCGATCACGTGATCCTGTACACGAAGCAGGACTTCGAGCCCGAGGTGAAGCGTCTGACCGGCGGGCGCGGCGTCGACGTGGTGTACGACGGCGTGGGGGCCAGCACGTTCGACAAAGGGCTCAACTGCCTGAGGCCGCGCGGCCTCATGGCCCTGTTCGGGGCGGCCAGCGGTCCGGTGCCGCCACTGGACCTGCAGCGGCTCAACGCGGGGGGCTCGCTGTTCGTGACGCGGCCGAGCCTCAATCACCACATCGCCACGCGCGACGAGCTGATGCAGCGCTCGAACGAGCTGCTCGGCTGGATCAGCGAAGGCAAGGTCAAGCTCCGGGTGGATCACCAGTTCCCGCTCGAGCAGGCCGCCGAGGCGCACCGGCAGCTCGAGGGACGGAAAACGACCGGCAAGATCCTCCTCATTCCATGAGGGGAGGCCTCGGCCGTGAGCGCGCGGCCGGCCCGTCCGGGGGCCGCGCGCCGCGCTCAGGCTGACGCCCGATCATGCTGAAGTGGGCCCTGATCGGACTGCTCGCGGTGGCGGTGATCGTGGTGGGCTCGATTCTCGCCCTGCCGTGGCTGCTCGACACGCCCGCCATCCAGGCGTACATCCAGCAAGCGGCCGGTCACGCGCTGGGCCGGCCCGTCAAGTTCGACAGTCTCTCCATCACCGCGCTGCCGTTGCCGACGGTGCGCCTGCGTGGCCTGCAGGTAGCCGAAGATCCCGCGTTCGGCTCCGCGCCCGTCATGACCGTCGCGGAGGGGCGCATGCGGATCCGCCTGTGGTCGCTGTTCCAGGGCCGGGTGGACCTGGCCAATCTCCTCCTGCAGGAGCCGCGCGTCCACGTGGTCGAGGACGCGGCGGGCCACCTCAACATCGCGACGCTCGGCGGCAGCGGCGGCCCGGGCCCGGCGGCGCCGCCTCGCGTGGGCAAGGGACGCGCGGCGGCGCCGGCCACCGCCGCAGTGCCGCTCACGCGCATTCGTATCGCGAACGGGACGGTGGACTACGACACGCCGGGCCGCCGCCTGACCGTGGATCGCATCAACCTGACCGTGACCCAGAGCGCGGGCGGGCTACGGGCGTTGGGAGAGGCCCAGGGGCCGGGCGGCGTCAAGCTCACGATCGCGGAGGCGGTGGTGACGCTCGCATCGGGCCGCCCGGTGGGCGATGCCCAGCTGAAGGCCACGATCGACGTGGAGAGCCGCGATGTGAGCGCGGCCGCGTCGGCCATCGGTATGGGCACCGGCGTGTCCGGCCCGCTGCGGGGCCGGCTCGAGCTGGCCGGCACCATGAATCGGCTCACCGCCAGCGGCGCGCTCGGCTTCGATCGGCTCACGCTGTCGCGGCGCGATCCACGGTGCGGCGATACCCGACCCCGCACGCTGGCGCTCGTCGACGTGCGGATGCCGCTCGTGTACGCGCCGCCCCGGCTCGAGAGCCAGCTGGTGCAGGCCAAGGTCGCGAAGGGGACCGTCACGTTCCGGCTGACGATGGGCCCGGGGCCGCCGCGCGTCGTCACGCTGCGCGACATCACGGTGAAGGGCATGCAGCTCGAGCCGGTGCTGGTGGACTACCTCTGCCAGCGCAACGCGGTGACCGGGCCGCTCGATCTCACCGGCCAATCGAGCCTCCAGCTGCCCGGCATGTTGCCCACCATGCGCGGATCGGGGCGCCTGTCCGTGGGCCCAGGGCGCGTGGTCGGACCCGATCTCCCGAGCGCGCTCAGCCAGGCGCTGGCCCTGACCGATCTGGTATCCGCGACCCTCGACCCGAAGGCGGCGCGGCCCGGTCCGCGCTCGCCCCTGAGCTTCGATTCGATCACCGCCAGCTACACGATCGCCGACGGCGTCGCGCACACGGACGATCTCGTCTACGTGGCGCGCGACATCCGGGTCACCGGGGCCGGCAGCTATGCGCTGACGGACGGCCGCACCGCGATGGACGTGACCGTCACCCAGGGATCGAACCGGGTGAAAGCCCGGCTCACCGGCGCCGCCGGCTCGATGAGCATCGTGCCGACCGACGTCCGGGTCAAGGAGCCGAAGGACCTCAGGAAGGCGCTGGACCGGCTGCTGCGCTGAACCGCGCGCCTCCGAGCTTGCCCGCTTCCACCAGGCCCACGAAGAACGCGTAGAGCTGATTGTACTCGTCGTAGCGGGCCGCGCCCAGGCGCGCGATGGTCTGCTCGCGCAGGGCGCGATACATCCGAAGGCGCTCGCGCAGGATTTCGATCCACTCGGGAGAGAGATCCTCCGCCTCGATGGAGTCGAAGCCGGCGCCGGCCAGGAGTCCCCGGTAGGCGTCGATGCTCTGCAGGCTCACCGCGACCATCCATTCGTCGAGCCGCCGGCGCTCGTTGTCGCCCAGGCGCGGCCGGGCCACCCAGTCACTGAAGGCGAGGCGCCCGCCCGGGCGCAGCACGCGCGCGACCTCCGCCAGCACCGCGCCCTTGTCCGGCACGTGCAGCAGCCCCTCCTGGCTGACCGCCGCGTCGAACGCGGCGGCCCGGAACGGCAGGACCTGGGCGTCGGCCCGGATGAGCCGCACCATCGGATGGAGACGCACCAGGACGGTGAGACGGTGGCCCGCCGCGCAGCGGGAGTGGGTCAGGTCCACCCCGGTGACGGAGACGCCCATCCGATGGGCGAGGAAGCGCGCGGGCCCGCCGAGGCCCGCACACACGTCGAGCACCGACATGCCCGGGCGGATGGCGGCGCGGCGCGCGAGCGTCTCCACCGCGCGGAGCCCACCGTAGTGATCCTGATCCCACGGCCAGAGATCTTCCGGGCGCAGATCGCCGACACGATGCGCGTGAGCATGCGCGGACTCGAGGACCTGGGCCTCGTTGATGGGGTGACGATCATAGAAGTCGACGACCGCGACGCGGGACTCGCGCACCGGGGCAGTGTACGGCGGAGCGCGCCTTGAAGTCACCAGGGGCGTGTGGTAGAAACAGTCGTTTCCAACCGCCACCAAGGGAGAACCGGAAGACCATGACGGACGCCGCGGTCAACCCTCTGAAGGCCGGTCTCGAGGACGTCGTCGTCTCTCCGTCGGAGATCTGCTTCATCGATGGGCGCAAGGGGCGGCTCATCTATCGCGGCTACGACGTGGACGACCTGGTGGCGCATTCGACCTTCGAGGAGGTGACCTACCTCCTCTGGCAGGGCCGGCTGCCCTCGCGGAAAGAGCTGGACGCGCATATCAAAGCGCTGTCCGCCACCGCGAATCGCAAGCTCCCGCCCAAGCTCGTCGCGATGCTCCGTTTGCTCCCCAGGAAGACGACCCCGATGGAAGTGATCCGCACCGGGGTGTCGGCGCTGTCGACCTTCGACCCGGACGCCGCCGACAACAGCCGCGAGGCCACGCTGCGGAAGTCTCTCCGCCTCACCGCCCAGCTGCCCACCCTGGTCGCGGCCTGGGAGCGCATTCGGCGCGGGAAGACGCCGATCACGCCGAACCCGAAGCTCAACCTGGCCGGAAACTTCCTGTACATGATGAGCGGCAAGAAGCCTACCCCGCTCGCCGCCCAGACCTTCGACACCGCGCTGATCCTCCACGCCGACCACGAATTCAACGCCTCCACTTTCGCGGCGCGCGTCACCGCGGCCACCCTCTCGGATCTGCACTCCGCGGTGGTGTCGGGCATCGGAGCGCTGAAGGGCCCGCTGCACGGCGGAGCCAACGAGCAGGTCATGCTGATGGTGGAGAAGATCAAGGACCCGGCGAAGGCCGAGGCGTGGATCCGCAAGGCCCTCACCGACAAGGCGCGCATCATGGGCTTCGGCCATCGGGTCTATCGCGTCGAGGATCCGCGGGCCAAGCACCTCAAGCGGCTCGCCCTCGAGCTCGGTCAGCAGGTGGGCGATACCAGCCGGGTGGAGATCCTGGACACGGTGGTCCGGGTGGTCGGCTCCGAGAAGCACATCTTCCCGAACGTCGATCTCTATTCCGGCGCGGCCTACTCCGCGATGAGCATTCCCACCGACCAGTTCACCCCGATCTTCGCGATGAGCCGGATCGCGGGCTGGGCCGCGCACGTGCTCGAGCAGCACGGCAACAACCGGCTGATCCGGCCCCGCTCCGACTACACGGGCGCGATCGACCTCAAGTACGTCCCGCTCGCCGACCGGTAGGCGAGTCGGGGGCCGGGCCGGCCCCGCGGTGGCCGCCGCGGCGACGAGCGTGGTGCTGGTCGTCCACAACCAGGTCGCGCTCACCCGGACCTGCATCGACAGCCTCCAGGGTAGCAGCGTGCCGTTCGAGCTGTGCGTGGTGGACAACGCGTCCTCGGACGGCACCGCCGAATACCTCGACCAGCTCGAGCGCACTCGGCCGGTCCGCTATCGTCGCAACGAGGACAACGTCGGTCTCATCCGCGCCTTGAATCAGGGCGCCGAGCTGGCCACCGGCGAGCTGCTGTGCTTCCTGCACAACGACACCGAGATGCGCGACCCGCGCTGCCTCGAGCAGCTGGGCGCCGCGGTGCGGTCGAGCGCGCGCATCGGGCTGGCCGGGCTCTACGGGGTGCGCCGGCTGCGGCGCGACGGGCGCTACGTGGGCCGCACCATCGTGCACTGTCTGGCCGGGGAGGAGAACCTGCGCGCGCCCACCGTCGAGGTGGCGGCGGTCGACGGCGTCTGCCTCTTCCTGCCGCGCGACGTGCTGGACGCCGTGGGCGGATTCGACGAAGGCTACGGCTTCTTCCACGGCTACGATCGTGACCTCTCGTTCTCGGTGCGCGAGCTGGGCCTTCGCTGCGCGGTGGTGAGCGCGCCGTTCGTCCACCGGGGCGGGGGCACGCGCACCGGCGCGGACGCGCCCACGAGGCCGCGGGCGGACCTGGCCCAGCGCCGCGCGGCCCTGGCACGCTTCGCCGCGAAGTGGCGGCACCGGCTGCCCGCCGACGTGCGCGCGCTGCCCGAGCGGCTGCGTGATTGGCTCGCGGCGCCGCCGAAGGTATGATGCCGCGCATGATTCCCTTCGCGAAGGGTCACGGGCTCGGCAACGACTACATCGTCATGGACGCCGCGGACCTGTCGGCTCCGCTCAGCGAGTGGCAGATCTCCCGTATCTGCGACCGAAACTGGGGCGTCGGCTCGGACGGCATCCTGCTCCTCACCGAGGCGTGGGACGGGGCCGACTTCGGGCTGCGCATCCTCAACCCGGACGGCAGCGAGGCGGAAAAGTCGGGCAACGGACTCCGCATCTTCGCCAAGTATCTCTACGATCACGGCCACGCCCGGCGCGACACCTTCACGGTGGCGACCAAGGGCGGCCGGGTGGAGTGCCGGTGTCACGTGGTGGACGGACAGATGAGCCTGGTCACCGTCGAGATGGGCCGCTGCACCTTCGTGGCCCCCGAGATCCCGATGAACGGACCGGAGCGGGAAGTCGTGAAGGTTCCGCTCCAGGTGGACGGCGAGACGGTGCTGATCACCGCGGTCTCGGTGGGTAACCCCCACTGCGTCATCTTCACCGACCGGCTGGACGAAGCGGTGGTCCGCCGGCTCGGGCCTCAGGTCGAGCACCACCCCGCGTTTCCCAATCGCATCAACGTGCAGTGGGCCCGGGTGGCCTCTCGATCCCAGGTCGACATCCTGATCTGGGAGCGCGGGGCGGGGTGGACGCTGGCGTCCGGATCGTCTTCGAGCGCGGTGGCGTGCGCGGCGGTGAAGAACGGCCTCTGCGACCACGGCCTGGTGACGGTGCGCATGCCGGGCGGCGAGCTGTCGATCGACGTGCGCCCGGATTGGTCGATCCGGCTGAAGGGCGCGGTCGAGGAGATCTACACCGGGAGGCTGACCGCCGGCTTTCTCCGCACCCTCGGAGTCTGAGCCTCCGCTACTTGGTCGGCGCTGGCTTCGGCGGCTCGACTCCCAGTACTTTGACGTCGAAGAAGAGCGTCTTCCCCGCGAGCGGGTGGTTGAGATCGAGGACCACGGTGGTCTCCTTGATCTCCTTCACCACTACCGGGCGCGTCTCCCCGGAGCCGCTGCGGGCCATGAGCGCCGTGCCCACCTTGAGGCCCTCCTTGGGGATCGCGTCCTTGGGCACCTCGGTCTGGGCGTTGGGCATGACGGGGCCGTAGGCGTCCTCCGGCTTCACCACGACCTTCTTCTCCTCGCCCGGGCGCATGCCGATCATCTCGCGCTCGAGGCCGGGGATGATCTGCTGCTGACCCTGCGTGAAGACCAGCGGACTCTTGCCCTTGTTGGTGTCCAGCACCTGGCCAGCCTCGTCCTTCAGCGTGTACTCGATGCTCACATTCGACCCGGTCTGAACCGCGCCCGGCTTGTCGGGGGTCGGGGCCTGGGCGAACGCCGCGGACGTGAAGAGCGCCACTGCCACGGCAGTCAGCTTCGCAGTGCGGATCATGGTGTCCTCCAGCGCGCGAAAGTAACGAGCGTGCGCGCGTTCCGACTCTACACCCGGCGCTCCGGAGCGCCAAACGCCACCGGCCCGCCGTCCGCTCGTGCTATCATCGCCAGAATCTTGAGAGCCTTCTGCGCCTGGTGTCAGCGAGAAGGAGGACCGGCCTTCCTCGGCGAGCGCGCGCCGCTCGACGACGACAGCGAGACTCACGGCGTGTGCCGCCGCCATCTCCAGCACATCCTGGCCGCTCTGCCCTCGCAGTCCTTCCCCGACGTGACCTATCTGTTCGTGATCAAGGCGGGGGAGGGCGAGCTGTACGACCATCTCGAGCGGTCGTTCCTGGGAGTGCGGGGCGTGAAGATCATCATGGAGCGGCGTCAGCGCGACCGCCGGGAGGTGCACCGGCAGGCGGCTGACGACCGGCGCCGCGCCGAGCGCCGACAGCCTCGCGGCACCTCCCACGCGCTGGGCTACACCACCGTGCGATTCGGCCACGCCCCGGCCGGCCGGGGCGAGGTGCCCGTCGCAATCTAGTCGGCGCGCCGGGCGAGCCGTTCGATGGCGCGGGTGGCCAGCTGAGCGTGTCCGCCCCTTCGACCCGCTCGGCTCGGTAGGCGGCCAGCTCCGCACGGATCACTTCGATCTCGTCCTGCAGCTGGCGGTTCTCCTGCTCGAGCCGGTCCGCGCGTGTGCGGTGCCACTCGTGCTCCTGCAGCGTCTACAAGACGGCTCCGAAGATGCGCTCGCCCGCGCGCACCCAACCGATCAGGTCCGGAGCGGGCTGGGCGATCATATCGGGGAGAACAGCACGCGGGTGGTCGCTCACTGACCACGCTGAGCAACCGGCATCCCTGCAAACCATGCATCGGATGCGTTAGTCCGAAACGACGATCGGGATTGAATTTACGTCCCACCGGTCAAGTGACTCCGAGAGGTACATGCAGAATTATGAAGCGAGGGAAGATGTTTGCCCAACCAAGAGAGAGAACTTCTCGGCGTCAGCGGCTGCCAATCGCAAGAGAATCAATCGGTTGTGCTACCCTCACCGATCTGGCCGTGGCACTTTGCTTGCTGTACAGACGAAGCCGGGACACAGAGAAATGAATTCCATTCCGTGCGCGGGGCATTCACGCCATACGCGCACCCATCCTCAGGAACGGTGACCCGTACATGAGTGCACGCCGAGACCTCGACTACTTCAAGCTGCTCAAAGAATCACGTGAGACGTCCGCTTCAGAGCGCCCGGCAAATAAGAAGATTCGCCTCGCGGTAATAGGCGACTGCGCGACCCAGCACCTGACGGTGCTGCTGCGGGTGCTCTTCTCCCGCCACGGCCTTGATGCCGACATCTACGAAGGGGCCTTCGACGCCGCGGAGGGTGAAGCCCGCAACCCGCGGTCGGGTCTCTACCGGCACGATCCGGAGGTCGTGATCGTCCTGAACACGGTCCAGGCGCTCCGCGACAAGTTCTATCAGCGGTCCGGCTCCGCGGGCGACTTCCGCGACGAGACGGTGAGCCGCCTGACCGGGGTGTGGGACGCCCTCCGGGCGCATACCCAGGCCACCGTGCTTCAGACCACCCTGGTGGCCCCCTTCGAGCGACTCTTCGGCCAGTACGACCGGCAGGTTCCCGGCTCGCTCTCGACCATCGTCTCGGACGTCAATGCAGCGATCGTCTCGGAGGCCCGCAGCCGCAACCTCCTCCTGGTGGACCTGGAGGAGGTGGCCTCCTGGGTCGGGCGCCGGTCGTGGTTCGACGAGCGCCTGTGGGCGATCGCCAAGCTGCCCACCGCGATGGAGCATCTCCCCCTGGTGGCCCAGGGCATCGTCGACGTCACCCTCGCCACCAAGGGCCGGGCGGTGAAGTGCGTGGTCCTCGACCTGGACAACACGCTCTGGGGCGGCGTGGTCGGCGACGATGGCCCCCACGGGATCAAGATCGCCGCGCACGGGGACGGCGAGGCGTTTCACCGGTTCCAGTGCTTCCTCAAGGAGCTGAAGAACCGCGGCATCCTCCTCGCGGTGTGCAGCAAGAACGAGCACGAGAACGCGGTGCGGCCGTTCGAGATCAACTCCGAGATGGTGCTCAAGCTGGACGACATCACGGTGTTCGTGGCCAACTGGGAGAACAAGCCGCAGAACATCGCCTCGATCCGCGACGCGCTGAACATCGGGCTCGACTCGATGCTCTTCCTCGACGACAACCCCTTCGAGCGGGCCGCGGTCCGCACCCTGCTGCCCGACGTGATGGTTCCCGAGCTGCCGGACGATCCGGCCGATTACGTGAAGACCCTGGTCGAGCTGAACCTCTTCGAGACGACCGCCTTCTCCGCGGAGGACGCGCAGCGCTCCACGCTCTATCGCCAGGAGGCTCAGCGCCGGCTCGCCGAGACCACCGCGCCCAGCTTCGAGGACTACCTGCAGTCGCTGGAGATGACCATCGAGGTGACCCGGTTCACGCCCGAGCAGCTTGGCCGGATCACCCAGCTGCTGCAGCGGAGCAACCAGTTCAATCTCACGACCCAGCGGCACAATCAGGCGCAGTGTGAAGCCATGATGAACGATATCGAGGGTTGCCTGCCCCTCACCGCCAGTCTTCGCGACCGGTTCGGCGATCATGGCCTGATCTCCATCGTGGTGGTGAGGCCCGATCGGGCGGCCAACACCGCGGTCATCTCGGACTGGCTGATGAGCTGCCGAGTCCTCACCCGCGGGGTCGAGGAATATTTGATGAACCACGTGGTCGAGCAGGCTCGGCGCTGGGGCCTGTCCTCCGTCGCCGCCTCGTACATCCCGACTTCGAAGAACGCCATGGTCAAGGACTTCTATACGCGGTTCGACTTCCGGAAGACGGTTGAGCACGCGGACGGGCGGATCGACTGGGTCCTGCCGGTCGCCGAGTACACGCCGCGCGGGGTGTTCATCCGGGCCGCGGAGGGGCGCTGAGTCATGGACGAGGTGATCCAGCCCCGGCTCACCGCCATCTTTCGCACCGTTTTCGACGAGCCGGATCTGCAGCTCACCCGGGACATGACCGCGACTGACGTGCCGGCGTGGGACTCGCTGTCGCACATCACCCTGATCGTGGCGGTCGAGCGAGAGTTTGGCATCCGATTCACCACCGCCGAGGTGGCCGCGCTGATGAACGTCGGCGACCTCGCGGACCTCGTTCAGAAGAAGCTGTCCTAGGGAGTCCGCTCGCTCATGCCGTTGGCCTCGGTCGAGTTCCTGCTTTTCGTCGCGCTGTCCGTCGCGCTGTTCCGGCTCGCGCCGCGACGCTGGCGCCCCCACGTCCTGCTGATCGCGTCGTACGTCTTCTACTGCACCTGGAATCCGGGAATGGCGGTGGCGCTCCTCGCCATCACCGTCATCTGCTACTACGCGGCCCTCTACATCGAAAGCTCGCGCGGACGGCCGCTGGCGCCCCGGCTCACCCTCGTCGTGGTAGCCGGGCTGATCGTATACATCGTGGCGTTCAAGACCCGAGCGATGTTGCATCCAGCGGTGAGCATCGCGATTCCTCTCGGGGTCTCGTACTACACCTTCCGGCTGATCAGCTACCTCCTCGACGTGCACTGGGGCACGGTGCGGGCGGAGCGCGGCCTGGTGCCGTTCGCGGCGTACGTGGCATTCTTCCCGCAGATGATGGCGGGGCCGATCGAGCGGGCGTCGTCATTCCTGCCGCAGCTGGACACCGGCGGGAGCGCAGGGCGGGGGAGGACGTTCGAGGGCGTGACGCGGATCCTCCTGGGCTTCTTCAAGAAGTTCGTGGTGGCCGATAACCTCGCCTTGATCGTGGACTACGGATACCGCCACCTCGACTCCGGATCATCGCTCCCGAGCGTCCTGGCCTTCTACCTGTACCCCGTGCAGCTCTACGCCGACTTCTCCGGGCTGGCCGACATCGCCCTCGGCATCGGCCTGCTGTTCGGCCTCAAGGGACCAGAAAACTTCGACGCGCCGTTCTCGGCATCCAGCATCAGCGAGTACTGGCGACGTTGGCACATGACGCTGACTTCGTGGCTTCGGGACTACGTGTTCATGCCACTGCGCATGGCGACCCGGACCTGGGGCGCGGCGGGTCTCGTGGTCAGCGTGGTCGTGAACATGATGCTGATCGCGGTATGGCACGGCTTCACCCTGGGCTTCGTCGCGTTCGGGCTCGTGAACGCCGCGTTCCTGGTGGCGGACGTGCTGACCTCGGCGCGTCGCCAGAAGTTCTGGCGCCGTCATCCGGAGCTGCTGACCGCGGGCACCGTCGTCGGCATGATCGTGACCTATCACGTCGTGTCGCTCAGCGAGACGTTCTTCCGCGCTCCCTCCTTTGGCGACGCCGCCCGACTGCTCGGCGGGCTCGGCGCGGGGGTGGGTGATTTCAGCGCGGCCCTGGCCGCGGTAATGGCGCCTCCCAACCACCACGCCTGGATCGCACTGCCGGCCTACGTGCTGACCGAGCTGGCCGACGCGGTGCGCCGGAACAAGGGGATGGGGCTGCCGGCGGGCCTGCCGCGGTGGATGCAGTGGTCTGCGGTGACCTGTATCGCGGTCGCCTGCGTGTTCATGTCGCTTCTCTTCCTGGCTCGACAGACCGGAACGAATCCCTTCGTCTATGCGAATTTTTAGAGATCTGATCGCGACGGCGGTGGTGGTCGTGCTCTTCGTGGCGCTGCTGGAAGTCGGCTTGCGCCTCGCGGGTGTCCGCTACGAGTACTCCTTCTACGAGAGCGATCCGGTCATCTACACCACGTACCGCCCGAACGCGGAAGGATGGGAGGTCAAGGAAGGCGAAAACCGCGTCCGGATCAACAGCCTCGGCATGCGCGATCGCGAGCGGAGCGTGACGCCGAGCCCCGGCACGACCCGCATCGCCCTGCTCGGCGATTCCCTCGTGGCCGCCACCCAGGTGCCGATCGAAAAGACCATGGCCCAGGTCTTGGAGCGGACGCTCAACCGCACGCTGGGCCAGTCCGGACAGTCCTTCGAGGTCCTGAACTTCGCCCAGGGCGGGAGCACGCTGGCGCAGCAGTACCTGATGCTGCGCCACCGGGTGTGGGACTTCCAGCCTCAGATCGTGATGGTATTCGTGAGCCCGATCTCGGTGCCGACCTGCAGCCGCCGGCTGGACACGGTGGCGGCCCCGAAGCCGTTCTATCTCATCCGGGACGGGCGCCTGGTCCCCGATCCGCGAAGCCACCCGCCCGCGGCCGCCTCCCTCGAGGTGAGGCGACGCAACGGCACGCTCAAGAACCTGATGAATCAGTATCGCCTGCTGCTCCTGCTGCGACAGGCCCTCGGTGAGGGTGCCGAGAAGATCGGGAGGATGGAAGGCGAGATCGGGGCCCTGGCGAAGGGAACGTTCGCGGAAGCCCAGGCCGAAGCCGATGACGAACGCTACGTATACCCGGTCGACATCTGGTTCCGAGCCCACGCCAGCGCCGAGGTGGAGGAAGCGTGGCAGGTGGCGGAAGGGCTGCTGGGCCGAATCGCCGAGGAAGCGCGGCAGCATGGCGCCGAGCTGTGGCTGGCCACCATCGGCACCGAGATCCAGGAAAACCCCGACGTGGCCGAGCGGACCGCGTACCTGACGGCCCACGGCTACCAGGAGGTCGCGTACTCGGAGCGGCGCTTCGAAACCTTCGCGAGGCGGGAGGGCATTCCGTACCTCGGCATGTCCCGTCCGATGCTCGACTATGCGGAGGGGAATCATGTCTCGGTGCGCGGCTTCTTCAACACGCCGCCCAACCGCGGCCACTGGAACGAGGTGGGAAACGCGGCGGCGGCCGGTATCGTCATCGGCGAGCTGTTCGAGCGGAGCGCGGTGATCCGCAGCGCGCGCGCCAAGAGCCTCCAGGCACACCGGGCCGGTCCGGACCGCTAGCATGCCGGCCCTCCGCCGGCTCGGCGGGATCACCCTCGTCCTGCTCTTCATCACGGGATTCACGCCGCTCGTCAACCTGTGGGCGTACTGGCTGGCCCCGTCGCGGTCGGGAGCCGGTGGGGATTCGGCGGAGGCGATCGTGGTCCTGGGCGCGGGCGGGGTGTCCGCCACCGGGGTCCTGACCGACGCGTCCCTGCGGGGAACCGTCGAGGGCATCACCCTATACCGGCGCGGGGTCGCACCCCTCGTGGTCTTCTCGGGGTCTAGAGCCGACGGCGCCCAGGACGAGGCTTCCGCGCGTGTCGCCCTCGCGCGCGACTGTGGCCTGCCCGGCTCGGCGATCCTGGCCAGCTCGACCGCCCGTACCACGCGCGAAGAGGCGGTCCACATTCGTGCCCTCCTCGCCGCACGCGGCATCCACCGGGTGATGCTCGTGGCCGACGCGGCGGGCCTGCTCCGAGCGATGCGCTCCTTCGAGCGAGTCGGCTTCACGGTGATCGCCGACCCGTCGGTGGGTGCGCTCGACCTGGGCGGCGGACCCGAGGACCGCTTGAACCTGCTGCGACAGATTGTCATCGAGTCCATCGCCCGCGTGTACTATCGCGTCGCCGGGTTCCTCTAGGCGGCTTCCGTGGACCAGGTCTTTCTGCTGTTGCTGACCGCGGCCACGTCGCTGGGCGCAGTCGTCGTGGGCGCGCGCGTGCTCGGTCTCGTCAGGGCGAGGCTCAAGACCGCGGTGCACTGCGCGCTCGAGCTGGTCGGCGCCTCGGTGGTCTTCTTCGTGGTCAACCTGGTCGTGGCACTGCCGGTGATCCTGGCGGTGCGAGCGTTCACCAGCCAGTTCCTGTCGGTCTATCTGCTGAACGATCTGATGCTGATCGTGCTGTCCACGCTGCAAGGAATCGTGTTCTGCTGCTGGCGCCGCGCTTGAAACCGGCGGGGCAACCCGCTACTATCGCAGCCACGGACGATTAGCTCAGTCGGCAGAGCACCGGCCTCACATGCCGGGGGTCACTGGTTCAAGTCCAGTATCGTCCACCATCGCGATGATCGAAACCGGGGCGCCGTCGGCGCTCCGGTTTCTTCGCGTCTGGACCGGGGAGGGTGACGGGGTCAGCGAGGCGGGGCGGGTGTGCGCTTGAACGCCCCATTCACGGCCACGCAGTCGAACTCGACGACGCGGAGCGCCGGATCCTGGCTCACCGGAAAGAGACCGGTCACGTCGAACGAATGTTCCTTGAGAGTCTTGAGCGACGTGAGCCAGTTGGGCATGTGCCGGTAGATGGGCAGGACCGAGACTTCTGTCTGCAGCGCCGCGATGGAGCCGAGGGTGAGGCTCGCCCCCTTGATCACCTCGAGGTCGTACCCCTGAGTATCGAGCTTCAGATAGATGCTGTGACACCCGGACTCGGCCCGGACCTGCTCCATCATGTCGTCGAGCCGCCGGACCGGCACCATCTCCACCTGAACGACGGAGTTCAGGCGTGCCAGCGTGGGAACCGCCGATGGGTCGGGGGCCAGGAAAGACGTGAACGCGCTCTCCTGCATCACGTTGAGCGGCAGCTCCCCCCGCTCACTGCCCAGGGCCACCCCGAAGACCTTCCAGAGCGAGTCGTCGCAGGCCCCCCCCAGGAGCTCCTTCAGTGCCGTCGACTGCGGCTCGAACGACGCGATATAGCCGCGGTAGCCGACTTCCGTCCTGAGGAACCGGCCGTACTGGCCTCGATTCGCGCCGACGTCGATCACGCAATCGATGGCCAGTCGCTCGAACAGGTCGTGCAGATGCGTGGAGAGGCCCAGATGATCGAAGCGCCAAGAGGGGATGATCTCGTAGCCGGCCGCTCGAGCTGCTCGCTTGAGCAGGCTCGCGGATGCCTGCTTGATGCCGCGGGGCAGAACCGCCATCGTCCTGTTGCCATCCTAGGTCGCCTGTCAAGACACAAGGCGAGCCCGGCGTGATGCGTCGTGACAATCGACTAGTGAACGGCTCCGACCAGGATCCGCAGCAAGGCCCGGCCGAAGGTGGCCGGATGCTGCGAGACCGAGCGCACCGCGGCTCTCACCGCCTGCCGATGACCTCCCTGCGGGACCTCGGCAAGGGCGACCGCGACCTTCCGCCAGATCTCCGCCTCGAGCCGCCGAGTGGCCAGCCACTGGCGGGGGCCGCCTCCCGCGCACGCGGTCTTCACCTTGGAGCAAAACTCTCGCACGGCGTCGAGATCGGGGCCGGTCCCGAGTCCGGTCGATGCCGCCGCGGTGGACAGCATCCAGCGCAGCTCGGTCATCCGCACCAGCCACGGGGCCTGCTGGATGGCGCGAAGCAGAAAGGTGCGGAGCACGCTGCTCTCCTGCAGCGCGAGCAGCTGGCCGGCGATTCTCGTGACGACTCCGGCTTCGACGTGGGCCTGGAAGTCCGCCGAGACTTCCTCGCGGGCGCGCAGTCGATCCAGGGCCGCCTGGACGATGTTTCGGAGATCCCGCTCGGACTCCCCGGTGAGCACAGAGCTGAGGAAGCGGCCCGACGCCGCCACCTGGTAGATCACGGCGGGGCCGGGCAGGAACCGGAACGGGCCCTGCAGCGCGAGCCGAAGCCACATGTCGTAGTCTTCCCAGCACCGCAGGTTCTCGTCGAACCGACCGGCGCGATCGAGATGGCTGCGGCGGATCAGCGCGCTGGAGGTGTTGACCGGGCACGTCATCAGCAGCGAGCGATGCATCCAGCCGGTCGGGGAATCCTGCGGGTCCGGCCAGACCCAGACGGCACGGTCAGAGCGCTTCACCTCTTGTCCGTAGACCAGGCTGACCTCGCTGCGCTCCTCGACGACCTGCAGCTGCCGGCGGAGCTTCCAGGGGAGCCAGCTGTCGTCGTCATCGAGGAACGCGACGTACTCTCCGACGGCGGCGTCGAGGCCGACGTTGCGCGCACCGGACGTGCCCTTGTTCGTGCTCGGGCGAATGTAGCGCAGCCCCTCGTAGGAGCTCGCCACCGTCGGCGTCGTGTCCGTCGATCCGTCGTCGATGACGAGGACCTCGACGTCGAACAGCTCGCCGACACCCTCCTGCGCGTAGACCGAGTCGATCGCGCGTCGCAGAAGTGCCGCGCGATTGTAGGTCGGAATGATGACGCTGATGAGAGGCAATCGCTGCGACGTGACTGTCGACATGTTGAAGACCAACCTATCTCCCGCGCGCGTAATCTTCCTCGTCGACGTGCGGTGTGCGAAGTATAGCGCCGCTCGCAACTCGCTGTCATACGTTCTTGAAATAATCGGAGACGCCGAGGTTGATGAGCGCGAGAAACCCTCGCACTCCTTGCACGGTAAGAAAGTGCCGTGACGCTGCAGGCGCATCCGGCGGGGGGCCGCCGGGCCGAGCGGCGGTCAGCTGCCCGAGGCGGGGTTCTGGTTCTGCGACAGCGCGTGATCGACGACTGAGCGAAGTTGATCGAGCGAAAAGGGCTTGGCGAGCACGAAGTCGACGCCCTTGGACTTCACGTCCTCGGATCCCATCCGGTCGCCGTACCCCGTCATGAGGGCGACGCGGGTGGCGGGCCGGCGGCTCTTCAGGCGGTGCGCGACTTCGAGGCCCGAGATGCCGGGCAGGCCCAGGTCGACCATGGCGAGATCGAAGACGCGGGCCTCCAGCTCCACCAGACCCGATTCGCCGTCCGGGCTGGTCACTACGGTGTAGCCGTGCCGGCTGAGCAATTCGCGCAGCACCTCGCGGACTTCCTCGGAGTCATCGACCACGAGGATCTTGGCACCCGGCACCGGCTTGGGCGCAGGAGCCGAGACGATCGCCGGGGCCGGGCGCGCGGTGAAGGCCGCCGGTTCGGCGGCATCCGCGGCGACCGGAAGCCAGACCGTGAAGACGGCGCCCTTGCTCGGCTCGCTCTCGACCGTGATCTCCCCACCGTGTCGGTCCACGACCGCATACGCGCCGCTCAGACCAAATCCCTTGCCCTTCTCGCGCTTGGTCGTGAAGAAGGGATCGAAGACGTGCTGTCGCGTCTGCTCGGACATCCCGATGCCGGTGTCCATGACCTGGCAGAAGACCCGCCCGCCTTCCCGTCCGGTGCGGAACGTCAGGTTTCCCCCCTCGGGCATGGCGTCGAGAGCGTTGAGCGCCATGCTGGTCAGGACTTGACGCAGCTCGGCCATGTCTCCCGAGACCATCGGAACCGGCGCGATCTCGGCCCGCACGTCTCCCACGATGCCCCGGGCGGTCAGCTGCTGGCTCCAGCGCGAGCGGGCCGAGTTGGCGATCTCGTCCACCAGCTGGTTGAGGTCGACCGGATGGAAGGGGCGGGCCGGACGCGTCCGGCTGAAGTCCTGGAAGCGGCGAACGACCCATGCCCCTTCGAGGGCCACCTGCTCGATCATTCGCAGAGACCGCCGGACGTCGGGGTCCTGGACGTCGGCGAGCAGCAGCTGCGCTCGCGCGAGGATACCGGACAGCGTGTTGTTGAAGTCGTGGGCGACCTCGCCGGCCATCTCGCGAAACGCTCGGAGCCGCTCCTGCTGGACGGTCTGGTGATGGGCGGCGGTCAGCTCGTCGAGCAGCGCGCGAACTTCGCCGAGCGCAGACTCGCCACGCGGCTCCGTGGCCTTTGGCGCATCGGCAGAGGGTGTCACGGAATCCTCAGGACTGAGGAGGTCGGGGCTCGCGGGCGAACGGGCTCGACTTGGATGGGCCCTGAAACTTGTGGGCGACCTGCGTGACCAGCTCCTTCATCTCCCCGAGCAGCTTGGCCGCCGACTCCCCGGCCTCCACCTGCTCGCTACGAAGGCGCTCATTGTCCGCCTGGAGGGACGCGATCTCGGACCGAAGCTCGTCACGCTCCTGGATGGCAGTGTCGGTGGCCGCGCGCTGACGCTCCAGGTCGCCGCGCTGGCGATCCAGCTCGGCGCGTAGCCGACCCAGCTCTTCCCGGAGCTCGCCGTGCTCGCGCTGGGCGGATTCCGCGATCGTCCGATGCCGTTCGCTTTCCTCGAGGAGGGAGGACACCATGCCGACTACGCTCTGCATCTCGGCCACCCACTTGCTCAGTGGATTGCGAGTGTCGAGGCTCGTTGCTGGCTCCGCCACGTTGTCCATCGCCCTCTCCCTCCTGTCAGAAAGTTCAGCGGTCCGGCCGTAATGGCACCGACCGAAGCGTCCCGCTACTGCCGCGGCCGGGGGCCCCTATTCTAGCCTTCGCTCCCCCAGCGGTGCATGCCAAAGCAGTGTCGGTGGATTGACAGCAACGCATGTGCCACACAGTCTTTGGTCATTAAATCAGCATGATGCGTGGCTGTCGAGAAGCTCAGGGTGCAAGAATTGTCACAGCTGGGCCCCCTCGCCGTCACCACATTTCGGCCGGGGGTTGGGATAGGGGGAGCTATTGGAAATGGGTCAGGTAGTCGCGAAGCTTCACATACTCCGCCCGAGCGATGTTGGCGAACACCACGACCGCGCCTCCCGTATAGGCCTCCCAGACAAGCGCGGGAAGCCGCAGGGTAGCGCCGACTTCGGGGCCCGGCAGTTCGATGATCACGACATCACCAGGAGAGAGACTGCCTTCGATGGTGAGCCGGCCACCTGATGTGCTCAGCTCGACGGTGCGCCCCGCGATCACATCGGTGTCTTGCGAGCCAACTTCGATCCGGACCGGCAAACCGATCGCGACCCGGCGCGCCCACCGTCGAATGTCTCCCGGAGCGACGAAGGGCGCGATTCGCTCGGCCTCGCCTTCGCCCAGCGTGAGAAACGAGACACCGAACCCACGCGCATCCCGTCGGGCAACCTTCACGAGAACCTCGATGCGACCGGTATCCTTCGGCAGCGTGATGCGCAGGATGAGGGCCGTGCCGGGCTGGACCTCCAGGTCCGTGTTGATGCGCATGCCGGAGAGGCTGGTGTCGACGACCTGGCCAACCCCGACGCGGCCGTCCGCAGACTCAAGGATAACGGGCCACGCCGTTCGCATCCGTGGGAAACGGCGCCGGTCTGGGCCGTGAACCTCAGCTCTCATCCTGGCTACCATCGTACGCATGGCGACCTTGAGCCCGTAAATTCTTCTAACCGGCCTGCCGGATGATGACCGCCCCGTGAGTCCGGAGGCGGTGAGTCACCTGTGGCGAGTTGCGCGAGTCGTCTTTTCGGCGATCCAGGATGACTTTTACCTTCCCGTCGCGGGAGAAGGCCTGCACGAGATGGGCGTAGAGGTCCGTCTGACCTCTAGCCACGACCACCAGCCAGCGCTTTGCCGGGTGCCCATTCGCGTGTCGCTTGTCCGAATCTTGCACAGGTTTCATGGTCCTGGTCAAAGGCCGAGCAAGGAGAGGGCCACTTGGATTGCCTCATGCAAATCGCCAGGATACGACGACCGCCTACGCTTGTTCTGGTCGACTTCAGGTCTCCGCTGACGAAAACCGTCCAAGCCTTGATACACTCGACGAGACGGATATGAGATTTGCCATAGGTATCAATGTGTTATGCATTCTGGCCTTCAGTTTGATCATCGGCGCCGCGGAGGCTGGTTCTGCAGTGCGGAATCCGCTCGAGAGGGCGGCGGCCGATGTGGCGGCTGCAACGGCCAAGTACCGGGCTTCGCTCGAGCGGGTGCTCGCGGCCTACGAACGCGAGCTCGCGCGGCATCAGGAGATGGCGGAGCTTCGACAGGACCTCTACGAGAGAGGGGTGCTCTCTCGGCGGGAGTTCGAGGAGGGCCAGAAGGCCTTTGCCGACGCCCAGCGAAACGTGGACGAGACCCGCCGTGCGATCTCCGATACCGATCGAGTGCTGCTGGAGGCTCACGTGGCGGAATCCCTGGCCCGCCTGACGCCGCTCTCCCGAGGCGGCTACGAGGAAACGCCGGGGCTCGTTCGCTTCGGTGGCACCGCGTCGTGGTCGCTCGCCCAAGGCACGCGAGGACTCGAGCGGTTCTTCCAGAGCCGCTTCGGGCGGCCACTGCCGATCAGCGCCTATGGTCAGACGTCCCTGCACGATCGGATGGGATTCGATCATCGCAACGCGCTGGATATAGCTGTCCACCCGGATAGTCCGGAGGGCCGGGCGTTGATGGAGTACCTGCGATCCCAGGGCATACCCTTCATAAGCGCGTGGGGAGCGGTCGCGGGTGCGGCTTCGGGCGCCCACGTTCACGTCGGTCAGCCGTCTCCCCGGATCACGGCCAGACCATAGGAATCAGTGTGGAACGCTGGTTCGAGGGCCTGAAGCACAGCAACCATGCTTATGAAGCAGGTTTCATATGTCACCCGCGCGCTATCCCATCAAGTATCTGATAATATTACTATTTAACATACCTTGACACGGGCATGGGAGTTGCTTCACTGTCAACGCTATCTGCTGGAACGTAGTGACCAGAGAGGAGAGGTAAACGCATGCTCAAGACGGCAGCCGTACTTGCCCTCGCGGTGGTAGCGGTGCTCGGTAGCTTCACTGCGGCGCCGGCCATCGCAATCTTCTCGTCGGGCGCTGGTGACGGAGTTGGCACGTTGACCTGCGTCGGCGGGGCGGTCGCGTGCCCGGCAGCGGTCGTGGACATCACCACCCCGAACCCGGCCTGGCAGCCCAACAACCCGGGGACGTCGAGCGGGGTATGGGTCTCCTTCAATGCCGGGCATGGCACGGTGGGCCCGGACGTCGCGGCGCCCAATGCCGACCCGGGCAACCAGACGGTAACATTCAACTACAGCTTCAGCCTCACGGGGCCCGCGAATCTCAGCCTGAATATCTGGGCTGACGATACCGCGCGGATCTTGGTGGACGGCGTGGAGCAGATTGCGGGCAATGGAATTCAGGACACCCGCTGCGCAGCCGGTGCGATCGGTTGCGAGCCCGCCGAGAACGGCGTTATCAGTGGTCTTCTTCTGGGAACCGGCAGCCACGACATCGACTTCGCCGTCTACCAGCGCGTCCTGAACGGCACCATCGGGACGCCGTTCGGTCTGCTGTTCGCCGGCGATCTGACCCCGGTTCCGGAGCCCGCCTCGATCCTGCTACTCGGCTCCGCCTTGACCGCCGTCGGTATGGCGTCGAAGCGTCGCTGGTTGAACAAGAAGGGCTAGACTCCTCTCCAGCAGATACAAGGCGCCACTAGTCGACCACGGTCGGCTAGTGGCGCTAGTGGTTTGGGGCGCCACATCGTGCTACCGGCCGGTCTTCCCCTCTCCACAGTTCTTGCTCTTCTGAGTGTCACCCTCGTTGCGCATGGCGGCTGCTCTCATCAAATCCGGCACATCGCGCTGCTGAGTTTCGCCGATCCGCAGCAGGCAGCGACGGTGCGAGCGGTCAACGCCCGCGTCGAGGTGTCGGAGGGTCACGCGGTAAACCACGGTCAGGCGGCCGCTCTGGTCGACTTCCCGCGCGGCGAGTTTCCGCAGATCGTCATCGGTAGTTCCGGCAACACCTGGGACTGGTCGAGCGCGGCGGCCCTCGTGCTGCCCGTAGAAAATCGTGAGAATGAAGCCATCGGTCTCTCCATTCACGCGGACGAGCCCGACGGAGACTCTCGAGCCCGAGGCTCGGTGTCGTGGTGGGCATGGCTGCCACCGGGCGCCACGACAACGCTCGTTCTGCCCTTCCTAGCGGCCGATCCGCTCTCGATGGGGATGCAGGTCGGGCCTCCGGTCCCAGGTGTGCCGCCGGGCGCCCATGTGATCCGGAAGGTGAAGGGGGCGATGGACCTGCGGCGGGTTGCCGCCCTCCGACTCGTCGTGCCGAGCCCGCCCAAGCCTCGGCGGCTGGTCTTCGGGGATGTCCGTCTCATCGAGGGGTCACCGCAGAGCCAGGACGCCTATCGTCGGATCGTCGACCGCTACGGTCAGTACAGCCGCCAGAGCTGGCCGGAGAAGGCAACGTCGCCGGAAGATCTCCAGGCCCAGTGGACAGCAGAAGCGCGACAGACGGAACAGTGGACCGCGGAATTGCCTCCGCGTGATCGCTTCGGGGGAATGCCCACGTCGCCACCGCTCCGGGCAAGCGGCTTCTTCCGCGTCGAATACGTGAACGGCCGTTGGTGGCTGGTGACGCCGGAGGGCAACCGGTTCTTCTCAGTGGGAGTGGACGCGATCCGAACCAGTGTCGGCGCGACGTACGTCCAGGGCCGGGAGTTCATGTTCCAAAACCTCCCGGGACCACAGGAGTCCTCTCACGATCACTTTGGGGAGAGCGACAGCCGCCTCAGACGCGCCGAGTCCGGATTTCCGGCACACGCGCGCGGGGGGTTCGACCACGGCCGCTGGTTCAACTTCTACACCGCCAATCTCGAGCGACGACACGGGCCGGATTGGCGCGAAGCGTGGCGGGACATGACTCTCGATCGTCTCCGGGCATGGGGGTTCAACACCATCGGGAACTGGAGCGAGACGGAGCTCTGGGATCGAGGCCGCATTCCCTATGTGGTGCCGCTCTCGATCACCGGAGACTTCGCCCGGCTGAACAGCGGCGGTGACTGGGGCGTACGAGTGCCCGACCCGTTCGACCCTCGCTTCGCGGCGGCAGTCGAGGAAGCGGCCCACACGGTAGCCGCGCCTCGACGGAACGATCGTTTCTTGATCGGCTACTTCGTGGACAACGAGCTAGCGTGGGGCCCGGGGGATTCCTCCGATCCCCGGCTGCGCTACGGATTGGCCTACGGCGTCCTCGCGCTCGGCTCCGGCAGCTCGGCCAAAGCGGCATTCGTGGACATCCTGGCCGCGCGACACGGGACGCCGGCACGCCTGGCCGCAGCCTGGGGCATTCGCCTGGACTCCTGGGCCGAGCTTCGATCGCCCGATTTCAAGATGCCGCTACCCAGCGATGCTCATCCCGAGATCGCGGCCGACCTGAGCCACCTCACTCGCGCGCTGGCCGACGCCTACTACCGCACGGTAGCCGACACGCTCAGGCGATACGATCCGGCCCATCTCTATCTCGGGAGCCGCTTCTGGACCCGGACGCCCGAGGCCGTGGCCGCCTGCGCTCAGTACTGCGACGTCGTGAGCTTCAACGTCTACTCCCGCGGAGTCGACGGCGAGCCCTGGCGTGGGCTCGGTCGGCTAGCCAAGCCGGTGATCATCGGCGAGTTCCATTTCGGGTCCACGGATCGCGGCATGTTCGGACCAGGTCTGGTGGACGTCGGCACAGAGGACGCGCGGGGTACCGCCTACGCCAGGTATCTCGAGACCGTGCGCGACAATCCGGCATTCGTGGGATGTCACTGGTTCCAGTACGTCGACCAGCCGTTGACGGGCCGACTCCTGGACGGGGAAAACTACCACATCGGGCTGGTGTCGGCGACCGACGTGCCCTATCGAGCGTTCGTGACCGCGGTCCGCCGAGCGAACCTGGAGGCTACCGGGGCGGTGCCGTAGCGGTCACTTGAGCTCGGCGAGTGCCTTGCGCGCCTCGTCCTTGCCCGGGTAGTCGGCCTTGGATTCGACCGCCACGCGGAGCGCCTCGCGAGCCGCGGTCTTCTCCCCCGTCTGCTGGTACGCCATGCCGAGGTGATACTGAACCTGGGGATTGTCACCGAGCTTCGACGCGCTCTCTTTCAGCAAGCTGAGCGCTCGCTGGTAGATCCCACGCTTGTAGAGGATCCAGCCCAGCGTGTCCGCGACCCGGGGGTCGTCGGGCATAATCTCCTTCGCGGTCTGGGCCAGCTGCAATGCCTTGTCCTTGTCGCCGCCATGCTCGGAATAGATCCACGCCAGATTGTTCGCGGCGGCGCCGAAGCGGGGGTTGATCGCGAGCACCTTCTCGTAGGTTTCCCGGGCTTTCGGGATGTCGCCCTTCAGCTCGTAGACCGTGCCGACGACCATGAGAGGGGCCGGATTGCTCGGGTTGCCGCGGACCGCCTGCTCGAGCCGCGCGATGGCCTGGTCATACTGCTGGGACTGAATGTAGAGGTTGCCCAGGCTCAGGTAGGCGGACAGCAAGCGTGGCTCCAGCTCGATCGCTTTCAGGAGGGCGGTTTCCGCGGCCTTGCCGTCCCGCTTGATGAGATAGAGGTCGCCGAGCAGCCCATAGTGAGGGCCGGAGTTCGGCACGACCGCGATCTGCCGCTGCACCCGCGCGATGGCCGTGTCGAGCTGCTTGCTGGCCAGATCGAGGGACACGACGTGGCTGAGGGGATCGAGGTACCCGGGTGAGACCGTCAGGGCGTTCTCGAACTGCTGGCGTGCTTCCGGCGCCTTCCCCTGCAGCATGAGGCTCACGCCCAGCAGATCCGGTCCGCGCGGGTCGTTCGGAGCCGCGGCGGTCAGCTTCCGGGCGAGCGCCGCCGCCTTGGCCGGCTGCTTCTGGCTCAGGTATGCCGCGGCGAGCAGCAGGTTCGCCTCGGTGAGTCGCGGCTGGGCGGCGGTGAGGCGTTCGAGGTCGCTGACGGCGGGCTGGATGGCGCCGGACTGCAGGTTCACCCGGGCGAGCGCCACGACGGCTTCGGCGTAGTTCGGGGCGATGTCGATCGCTTCCTTCAGCTCGGCCTTCGCCTGCTGGACGTCCCCGGCCTGGAGCTGCGCGAGTCCCAGCTGGTAGTGGGCGGGGGCGAACCGCGGCTCCGCCTTCAACACGACCCGGAACTCCTGGATGGCTCCCGCGGTGTCGCGGCGGGCCAACTTGATGCGGCCGCGCAGCAGGTGCCCGTCGAGATCGTTCGGATTCTTCTTGAGAATCACGTCGAGGGCCTTGTCGCCGTCGTCGAGCCGCCGCTCCCGGATCGCGATCTCTGCGGTCCGACGCCAGGCGGGCAGGTACTCCGGCGTCTTGCTATTGATCTCGGCCAGGAGATGCTTGGCGTCCGCGGGTCGGCCCACCGACAGGTAGAAGTCGGCCAGCCGCAGCTGGGTGGCCCCGGCATTTGGCGCCAGGGACGCGGCGGCCTTGAGCTGCTGCTCGGCGTTCGCCGCGTCGCCCTTCTTGAGGTAGAAGGATGCGAGCTGGAGATGCACCTCGGGGGCGTTGGGCTCTCGGGCGAGCGCGGTCTGGAACGCCCGCTCGGCCGCGGCATGATCCTGCCGTCGCTCGTAGAGGTTCGCGAGGGTCAAGTGATAGCGCGCCTGCGAGTCGAAGTCGGGACGGGCGGCTTCGAGGCGCTGGATCGCCGCCGCCATCTCCTGAGGCGTGTTGGCCGCTCCCGAAGAAAGGATCAGCGCGTCCAGGTTCTTGGGATCTCGCTGCAATACTCGGTCGGCCACCGTCTGCGCGTCATCGGGCTTGCCGCCGAGCAGGTAGATGGTCGCCAGCTTCAGCGCGATCTGGTTGTTATCCGGCTCGATCTCCTGGGCTCGGAGCAGAAATCGGAACGCCTGATTCAGCTGGCCCAGCTCGTAGTACGACAGGGCGAGCTGGCGGATGGCCTGCGCGTTGTTGTTGTCGATGCGGAGGGCGTTTCGGTACTCGAGCACCGCTTCCCGGTGCTTGTTTTGCTTGAAGTACTGATCACCGCGCTCCAGATAGCGCGCCTTCTTGGCCTCGGGCGAGCGGCTGCACCCGCCCAGCAAGGCGAGAAGGGCCAGCACCACCACCGCGCTCACACGTGCGCACCGGGACGTCCGTCTCATCGCCTCACCGTGGGAGATACTCGCCGAGTATCGGGTAGAGCAGCCGAACGTACTCCGTCAGCTCGGCCGTCGTCTCAGAAACGCTCCCGTACACCGGGCTGGAGATACGTACGATCGCGCCGTCCGTGCGATTCCGCAGGAAGGCGCTGCGGACCATTTGGATCTTCGCCTCGAACTCCCCCGCCACGACCGTGCCCTGGGCCTGGAACCAGTACATCACGAGCTGCATCTGTCGATCCTTCTGGACCAGATAACGGTTCACCGTGATCGGGGTGGGGGACCCCGGCACCGCGATCTGGACGCGGCTCGCCTCCACCGGCTCCCACCCGCCACCCGGCAGGCAGTTCTTGGGGGAATGAATGTCGTTGCCGCGGCGCTGAGACGGCCAGTAGGCCATGTACAGCCAGGCGCTGTGGCCGTTGCTGTTTTCGTATCGCCGCATGAGGTAGTCCGACATCTTCAGCATCTTCAGGATGTCGGGCTCGAAGGAGATGTCGTCGCGGCCCTTCCAGGTCCCGAGTCCGGTCGGAAACTGTTCGAAGGACTTGCGCATCTGGACTCCTTCGCCGACCGAGCGGAAATGCAGGACGCCGAACGCCCCGAGCAGCAGCGCCACCGAGATGATCACCCGGCTACGTCGTGTCACGGCGAGGGCACCGGCGTGCGTGCCCGTCCGACGAGAAGCAGCAGGCTGTAGACCCCGGCGAGGCAGAGGAAGGCGAACGCATAGATGACGAGACCCGCAAACTCATGGAAGAAGCCGGTCGCGTAATCGACACCGAACTGCTGGCCGATGAGACCGGTGAGCACGACCCTGGCCGCATTGGCGAAGATCGTGATCGGCAGCGTGGAGGCTACGAAGACGAGCATCGGCCAGCCCACCGGCAGCAGGAGATAGGCCCAGGCCACCGCCGCCGCGAACAGGGCGATGAGGGACCGGATCCCGCTGCACGCCTCGGTGACGCCGAGGGTGAGCTGGGCCAGGTGGATTACGTTGCCATCCAGGAGAACCGGAATGCCGAGCAGGTCCAGCATCCAGGCCGCCTGCCGAGCCGCGAGGCTCTGCAGGGGGAAGGTAATCGCGTAGAAGATGACTCCGGGCAGAGGCACCATGAAGAACAGAAAGACGAGGGGAAACAGGACCCCGCGGAAGACGTGCCGGCCGAGATGGAACAGCACGAGCCCGGCCAGCACCACGATGAGCGAGCTTCGCATCAGGAAGTTGTCGGCGCCCAGATCCCCCACCAGCAGGATGCCGATGCCGCCCAGGATCACCGCGAGACCGATCAGGCTGCCGCGCGCCGGCAACCGCTGCAAGTATGCGCGCTGCCGCCAGACCAGGTAGAGGCAGAAGAGTGGGACCAGGAAACCGTGGCTGTAGTTGGCGTCGTCCCACCACTGGATGACGAGGGCCCGGAGGATCTTCCAGTAGACCGCGAGGAGTACCACCCCGATGAGGGCGACGACCGGGGCCGCCGGGCCCAGCCGGAAAGACCACTCCCCGGCTCCCGGCTCGCTCAGGCCATTGCCCACGTTCATGAGGCGCGCGACCGCCGCGTGAGCCACCAGCGCAGGTTGCCGCAGGTCGCGAGAGCTCGGCGAAGCTGCCTCACCACGAATGGGCGGCGAATGCGGCGATACTCCCGGATGCCCCGCTCCTCGCTGCGGATACCGTACCGCTCCTTCACGCGCTTCCACGTCGCGATCCGCTCGCTGGTGGGCGAAAGGCGATCGATCTCCCGGCCGCCCTTCGTGGAATCGTGCGGATTGAGGCACGTGATGGTGTCGACCACCGCGACACGGTCGCGCAGATCTTCACCCATCACGTCGAGAAACCACCAGTCGCAGCCCCAGCCGACCAGCTCGGGGTCGTAGACGGCCATGAACGCGTCGAGCTTGTCCTTGCGGAACAGTGGGCACGCCATCTCGATGAAATTCGTATAGCGGAGGCGCGTGTAGGGATTGACGCGCGTGATCGGCCAGCTGATCTTGCCGTGGGGATCGAACGCGGGCTGGAGCGCCCACAGATCGTAGCGGTCCCGAATGTCGAAGAGACTCGAGAGCGCCGAGCCCGAGATCAGCAGATCGTCGTCCATCACCAGAATCGCCGCGTACCGGTCGAGCAGCTTCGGCCAGGTGCGGTACGCGAACAGCAGATTCTGGAACTTGGACCCGCGCCGCTCGTTGTAGTAGTCCGCGCGGTCGCGAAATCGGCCGCGGGTCTCGCCATAGTAGGTGACCCACAGGTCGAAGTTCCGCCGGCCGCGCAGCCACCTGGGCAGGTTGCCATGATCCCCGACGGAGCTGAAGATCAGGTTCGGGTGGGTAGCCTCTACCGGGTGCTTCGAGAGCGTCATGACACACTGTGATCCAGCGTACCACGGTGCCATTCAGACGCTAAACTGGGCGAGGCGATTCGAGGCCACCAGAGGCTAGTCCCCCTCCAATGCCCGGCCTGTTCGGAATCATTCGAAAGACCGCCCGGCTATCACCCGAATCCATTCGGTCCATGACCGGCCGGCTGGGCTCGGCCATGCGGACGGAATCCCGAGCCCCAAGCCCCTTCGTGACCGGTCGGCACCTCGCATGGTTCGACGGCGAGGTGTCCCCGACCCCGGACGGGCCTGGCCGCGCCCCCACCGGGGGAGGAGATCGCTCGCCTGATCGAGGACTCCGGCCGCGCGTTCGAGTCTCCCGACCGCCGGCCTCATCTGTGGCCGGGTGCGGTTGCGGTCACCCGAGGGGGAGCTGCGCGAGGATCTCTGGCGGGATGGCTGCCGTCAATTCGACGATCTGTCCCTGCGCCGCATCACCGACGGGCTCTACCGGGCCGAATCTCGCGACGTCACCGGATCGCTCCTCCAGCGAAACATCGTCTTCACCAATCGCAACGTCGTGTTTCCGCGCGGCACCTGGCGAGCGGTCGGAGGATTCGACCCCGTCTATCGCCTTTGCAGCGATCTGGACTTCAACCTGAAGGTGGCTTCCCGAGCCCCGTACGCGGTGATCGACGAGGTGCTGTGCGATTACCATCAGCGCGCCGACAGTCTCTACAACCGAAGTCTCACGGTCGCGCCGAGCACCGCGACCGCCCACTTCGAGGCTTCGTTGATCCGGCTTCAGCACGCCCTGCGGATCTACGCACTGCGACACGAGGTCGGACGAGAGTGGTTTCGGCGAGGCTGGCGGATGCTCCCGAGGGACGGCCGACATCGGCGGTGGCGCCGGTGCGACCGGTCCTGCGCGCTCTTTATCCGGGGCGCCCCGCGTAGCTGCGGGTCCATTCCAGGCGAGGCCGAACCGCGCCCGCGATGCGTCCTTCCCAGTCGCCCCGTGCCGACCCGCCGTCGACGAAGTGAAGATTGTCGGTGACCTGGAACGCCACCGTATCCTTCACGTGGTAGACGTTCTGGTTGTGCTGGGCTGAATACAGGCCCGCGCCGATCAGGACCGTCCCTTCCGAGAGGAGATCGCGCGGTATCTGAACCGTACTCACCACCGGTCCCATCGGGCAGGGGCTATCCCGCCAGCCGGGCTTCATATCGAGCGACGTGAACAGACAAGCGCCCGAGTCGTTGAAGAACTCGCACCACGGCGCGAGCGGATACCCGGGCTTCAGCACCTCGTAGACGATCTCCACCGTCACCGGGTCGCGCACCTCCACGACCTGTGTCGTCTCCCCGGCCGCGTTGCACACCCGCACGCGTCGCAGCCGAACGATCTCGTTTCCCGGCGCGGTGGCGAGATCCGGCCAGGTTCGATCGGGTGCCGTGCTCAGGCTGGAGAGCATGTACGCGCTCGCCACCTCGGCCACCGGTCCGTCCTTTCGGATCATGCCGCCGTTGATCAGGATGGCGCGCTCGCAGAGCCGGGTGATGCTGGGCAGATTGTGGGACACGAAGAGGATCGTGCGGCCGTGCTCGCGGACGTCCTCCATCTTGGCCAGACACTTCCGCTGGAAGGCCGCGTCGCCGACCGCGAGCACCTCGTCGACCACGAGAATGTCCGGGTCCAGGTGCGCGGCGACCGCGAAGGCCAGGCGCACGTACATGCCGCTGGAGAAGTACTTGACCGGTGTCTCCAAAAACGCGTCCACGCCCGCGAAGGCCAGGATCTCGTCGAGCTTGCGGTCGATCTCGCGCTTCCGCATCCCCAGGAAGGCCCCGCTCAGATAGACGTTTTCGCGGCCGGTCAGCTCCGGATGAAACCCGGTGCCGACCTCCAAGAGACAGGCCACGCGGCCGTGGATCTCGACCCGCCCCACCGTGGGCTCGGTGATTCGGGAGAGGATCTTGAGCAATGTGCTCTTTCCGGCGCCGTTCGGGCCGATGAGGCCCATGATCTGCCCGCGGGGCACCGTGAAGGAGACATCGCGCAGGGCCCACACGTGGTCCGCCACCGCCGGGGCCGCGCCGCCTTGGGGGCCGGCAGTAGCCCGGGAACGGCGGGCGAGCGCGGCCAGCTTGGTGAACGGCAGCATCGCCCCGCGGACTATGGCCTCGCGGAGCATCGGATGGCCGATACGCCGGCGCGTCCCGAGGGGAAAGCGCTTGCCGAGTCCGTCGACCCGAACCGCGATGTCGCTCGACATGGATCAGACGATGTCCGCGAAGGAGCGCTCGACTCGGCGGAAGAAGAAGGCCCCGGTGATCAGGACGGTCAGCGTGACCACGGTGGAGGCCACGATAGACGCCGGCGCGGGAGGCTGCGTCCCGAGCATGGCCCAGCGGAAGCCATCGACGATGGTGACCATCGGGTTCAGCGCGTAGACCGTGTGCCAGGCGCCGGGCAGCAGACTCGAGGGATACGCGATCGGGGTGGCGAACAGCCAGATCTGAACGAGGAAGGGCACCGCGTGCTGAACGTCTCGGTATCGGACGTTGAGCGCGGACAGCCAAAGACCGACGCCGAGCGCGGTGAAGAACGCCAGCATGGCCAGCAGCGGGATCCAGAGCAGATGAGAGCCCGCCCGCAGGAAGCCGTACCACCAGATCATCGCGAGTAGCAGCGCGAAGGACAGGGCGATATCGGGCACCCCCGCGAGCACGCGGGCCATCGGGACGAGCAGCCGCGGGAAGTACACCTTGGTGATCAGGTGGCCGTTGTTGACGAGGCTATTGGCCGACTGGTTGACTCCCGTCGAGGTGAACGTCCACGGCACCAGCGCGGTCAAGGCGAACAGCGGGTAGGGCACGCCATCGGACGGCATCTTGGCGAGCTTGCCGAAGAAGACGCTGAATACGACCATCGTCATGAGCGGCTGGATGAGCGCCCACGCCGCGCCGATCGCGGTCTGGCGATAACGCACCTTGATGTCTCGCCAGATCAGGAAGTAGAGTACCTCGCGGTACTCCCACATCTCGCGCAGACGCAACGGCACCCAGCCCTTGGATGCCTCGATCACGGTGGTGACGGTGGGGGCGAGCGCGGCGTCTCCCGAACGAGCCAGGGAGCCGCGCTCGATGACCATGTTCTCGCTCATGCTTCGGGCGGCCTCACTCGAGTCAGTATACGGCCCGGGACGTGCATTACCAACATTGGATGGGCTACGAGGCGCGGCGCGGACGTCCGGGACGAGTTTCGACGTCGTCGGGATATGGGGTAGGATCGAGTGTCCGGTTTTGCGGGACCGGGCAAGCACTGACTCGAGGAGGAACGACTATTTCCGGGAAGTCCGCACCACGAATCAGTGCGACGATTTGCACACACAATCGTGCACAGTACCTGGGCAAGGCCCTGAAAAGTCTTTCCGACCAGACGCTACCCGCCACGGACTTCGAGGTGCTGGTGGTCGACAACGCCTCTACCGACGACACCGCCGCCCTCGTCGAGAGCGTGCAACCGATGCTGCCTTCGCTCCGCTACGTCTTCGAGGGCAGCCTCGGCCTCTCCCGCGCCCGCAACGCCGCGATCAGGGAGGCGCGCGGGGACTACATTGCGTTCCTGGACGACGATGCGGTAGCAGTTTCCGAGTGGCTCGAGGCCATTTTGACCGCTTTCGACACGGTCAAGCCGACTCCGGTCTGCGTGGGCGGCCGGATCGAGCCGATCTGGGAAGGTGCCCGGCCGAGCTGGCTGGCCGATACCCTGCTCGGCTACCTCACGATCGTGAACTGGTCGGACACGGCGATGACCCTCGATCCCTCCTGCCAGTACGTGGCGGGCGCCAACATGGCCTTCAGCACCGCGGCGCTCCGCCATCTCGGCGGGTTCAGTCCGAGCCTGGGCCGGGTCGGCGACAAGCTGCTCTCAGGGGAGGAGCTGCACGTTCAACGATTGCTCGTCGCGGCCGGCCACCAGCTGCACTACGAGCCGCGAGCCTCGGTCGGACATCACGTGCCGGCTTCGCGGCTGACGAAAGAATGGTTTCTCCACCGCGCTTATTCGGAGGGACTGTCTGCCGCCGTGATGCAAACGGTTATGGGTAACCGGCCCCGGCCTCGCCGCGCACAGATGGCGTTGCATTCCGCGATCGCCCTTCTGTTACACCCTCGGGAGTGGGCCGGCTCGGTCCTGCATACCGACGAGGCAGCAAGATTTGCCTGCCGCTGTCAGACCCTCCGGCGGCTGGGCACGATCTGGGGGCTGGTCGCCTTCTCCGAGGCGCGCGCGTGAGCCGGGATCAGGTCCACCTCACGGCCTTCGAGCCACTACTGGATATCCTCCGCTGCCCCCAGACGGGCAGCCCGCTCATCCTCACGAGCCGGATGGAGCTGGAGGCAGCGGCCGCGGGGGTGCCGAGCCAATCCGTTCCAGCCACGGCCGTCGGCGCCCTCGTCTCGCCCGGCTCCTCGCGGGCCTACCCGATCCTCGGCCAGGTGATCAGCTTTCTCGAAGATGACGTGCTGCGCCTGTCCGCGGCGGTCGAGCGGCCGGGCCGGGAGCAGACCGCGGATGCTGCCATCAAGCGCGACGTCAAGCGCTGGTACGACGAGTTCGGCTGGAAGCGCACCCAGAACGGACAGTACGGCGATACCGCGCTCTTCTCCCAACTCGGGAATAGCGCGCACGGCTTCTACGAGATGGCCTCTCACCTCTCGATCCTCCATCGCTTCATGGGCGGCGAGTTCCTTCTCGACGCGGCGAGCGGGGCTATTCCGCATCCGGAGTATCTCGCCTACGGATGGTTCTACCGCTACCGGGTGTGCGTGGACTTCTCGCTCACCGCGCTCCAGCAGGCCGCCGCCACGTTGGGCGATCGCGGCTTCTACTGCATGGCCGACATCTGCCGACTGCCGTTCCGCGATGACGTGTTCGACGGCGTCGTCTCCGGCTACACGATCCAACACGTCCCCGCCTCGAGCCAGGCTCAGGCTCTCGCCGAGCTATACCGCGTGCTGGGGCCCGGGCAGGTCTGCTGCATCCTGACCGATGCGCGACCGGCCCGCCTGCGTCCCGCGCTGGCTCGGCTGGCGGGAATGACCCGACGACGAGTGCGTCCACGGGTCGAGGCGCCGCGGACGCCGTCAACCGGGCCGTCGGCCCCGCCCCCGTCGCGCCTCTACGGACACGCGCCGACCGCTCGATGGTGGCGGCGCCAGTTGTCAACGCTGGGCTGCCTTTACTCGGTGAAGGCTTTGCGGATCCTGGCCAAGGACGAATTCGAGTCGTGCTTCGGCAATTCGCTCGGCGCGGCCAGACGGCTGCGTGTGCTCGAGACGGCGCTGCCCAGGGCGCTCGCCAGGTATTCTCGCTATCTCCTCGTCGAGATGTCGAAACGTGAAGGGAGCCAGCGATGACCCTCGACGACCTGCTGCGTGATCCGCCGAGGGTTCACGCCTGGGGGGCCCCCAACGAGCTGAGCTACTCCGGGTTCGCCCGAGAGTTCTACGCGTGTATGTCCGATCACATCGATGCGACGTCGTCCACGCTCGAGACCGGAGCGGGCATCAGCACGGTGGTCTTCGCGCTCCGACAGGCGCGGCACACGTGTGTCGCGCCGGACTTCCCCGAGCTGGATCGCCTGAAGACCTACTGCTCCGAGAAGGGAATCCCCATCGACTCGATCGATTTCCAGCCGATGCGGTCGGACGAGTACTTCCGCCTCTGGACGCCCCGCCGTCTCGATCTGGTCCTGATCGACGGCTGTCACGGCTTCCCGGCTCCATTCCTCGATTGGTTCCACATCGCGGTGAGCCTGCGGGTGGGAGGGCTCCTCGTCGTCGACGACACGCACCTCTGGACCGGAAAGATCCTGAAGGAGTTCCTGGAGACGGAGACCGGTTGGCGACTCGACCGCCCACACTCGACGAAGACCGCGGTGTTCCGGAAGATCGGGGAGTACGTGCCCTGGAAGGAGTGGACCGAGCAGCCCTATGTCTCGAGCCGCAGCGACGTTCGGCGTCCGCGGCACTCGCGCGTGCGGCTGGCGTTCGAGCTGGCCCGGCGGGGGGAGTACGCCACCTTGCTCCGCAAGGTGAGGAAGGTAATGTTTTGATCTCGGTGCTCCACTTCCTGAACACGCTCGCCCGGGGCGGCACCGAGGAGCACGTCTTGATGCTGCTGCGCGGGCTCGATCGCCGGCAATTTCGGCTCCACCTGGTGTGCACGCCCGAGGTGGCCGAGAAGCTCCGCGCGGACGTTCCCGCCGACGTGGAGCTGCTTCCCCTCCGTCTCCGCAAGCCGACCCAGGCCGCGAGCGCGGTGCGCCTGATGCACCTCATGCGCAGCCGTCGGGTGGGCATCCTGCACTGCCACCAGTTCTACAGCAGCATCTTCGCCGCGCCGCTGGGCCGGCTGTGCCGCGTGCCGGTCATCTTGGAGACGCCTCACGTGCGGGAGCAGTGGCGGCGGGGGTGGAAGGCGAACTACCGGATCGACCGCGTCGTCGGGCGCTGCGTCGACTACTACCTGGCCAACTGCCAGGCCAATGCGCGCTACCTGATGGAGGAGAAGGGCCTGCCCGCCGAGAAGGTCGAGCTCATCTATCACGGCGATGACCTGAAACGGTTCCATCCCGATCACCGGCCGCCCGCCGGCCTGCGGGAGAGTCTGGGATTCGGCCACGACGACCCGGTGCTGATCGTGCTGGGCCGGCTCGAGCCGCAGAAGGGGCACCACGTGCTGCTCGACGCGCTGCCGATGGTCCGGCGCGAGTTTCCCGCGGTGCGGCTGGTCTGCGTGGGCGACGGCTCCAGTCGCGGCGCCCTCGAGAATCAGGCGGCTCGCCTCGGGCTCCAGGACACGGTCCGCTTCGTCGGCCATCAATCGAATGTGGCCGACTGGCTGGCCCTGGGAGACGTGACCGTGCTCCCCTCCTTCTTCGAGGGGCTGCCGCTGGTGCCCATGGAGTCCCTCGCGGCGGGCCGGCCCGTCGTGGCCAGCGCGGTGGATGGCACCCCGGAGATCGTCATCTCGGGAAAGACCGGGCTCACGGTGCCGGCCGGGGACGTGGCGGCCCTCGGCGGCGCGGTGTGCGAGATGCTGCGGGACCCGGCGCTGCGTCGCGACCTGGCTCGGGCCGGGCGCGAGTGGGTGCTGGAGCACTTCACCGAGGAGCGGCTCGTCGAGCGAACCCAGGCCTTGTACCTGTCGACCTGGAAGGAGAAGACCGGGGCGCGATGAAGGCCATGATCCTGGCGGCGGGAGAGGGCACGCGGCTGCGACCGCTCACGCTCGACCGGCCCAAGCCGATGCTGCCGGTGGCGGGACGGCCCCTGCTGGAGCACATCATCGCCTGGCTGCGCCACCATGACGTCACCCGGATCGCGATGAACCTCCATCACCGTCCTCAGGTCGTGATGGACCATTTCGGAAGCGGCGCGGGCTTCGGCGTCGACATCACCTATTCGGTGGAAGAGGAGATCCTGGGCACCGCCGGCGGCGCCAAGCGCCTGTCGCCGTTTCTGGATGAGACGTTCGTACTGGTCTATGGAGACGTGCTGACCGATTTCGATCTGGGTGCCCTGATCGACTTTCACCGCTCCAGACCGCCGGCGCCTCATCTCAGCATCAGCCTCTACCACGTGCCCAATCCCTGGGATTGCGGCATCGTCGGCCTCGACGAGCGCGGACGGATCCTCAGGTTCGTCGAGAAGCCACGGAGGGAGGACGTCTTCTCGGATCTCGCCAGCACCGGCGTGCTCGTGGTCGATCCCGAGTTGCTGCAGTACGTGCCGGCCGGGTGCTTCGCCGACTTCGGACACGACGTCCTGCCCGCGCTGCTGCAATCCGGGGTGCCGCTTCATGGCTGGATCATTCCGGATTCGGCGTATCTGCTCGACGTCGGATCGCCCGAGCGCTATGCCCAGGTCCAGCGAGAATGGCCGACCGACGCGGCGCGAGCCTTCGTCCCCGCCGGAGGTGGCCGGTAGTGCGGGCCGCGGTATTCCTGGACCGCGACGGCGTCATCATCGAGAACCGGGCGGACTACGTGAAGTCCTGGGGAGAAGTCCACTTCCTGCCCGGGGCGGTCGGGGCCCTCCGGCGGCTCGGGCGCACCGGCCATGCAGTCGTGCTGGTCACGAATCAGTCCGCCGTCGGAAGGAGAATCATCACGTTGGAGGAGGCGCGGGAGATCAACCAGCGTGTGGTCACCGAGATCGAGGCGGCCGGGGGGCGGGTGGACGCCACCTACCTGTGCCCGCATCATCCCGACGACCGGTGCGAGTGCCGGAAGCCCGCGCCGGGGATGTTCCTGCAGGCGGCCCGGGAGCTCGATCTGGACCTGGCCGGCTCGTACGCGATCGGCGACGCCACGACCGACATGGACGCGGCCCGCTCGGCGGGAGTGCGGGGCATCCTGGTCCTGACCGGACGGGGACGTGAGCAGCGGGCCGGCCTGGCCGCGGGCGACCATCTCCTCTGTGTGGAGGATCTGAACGCGGCCGTCGACTACGTCCTCGGGCGAGCGGGAGTCCGGTCGTGAAGGTCCTGGTCACCGGGGCGGGCGGCTACATCGGCAGCGTAGTCACCGAGCAGCTGGTCGAGCAGGGCCACGACGTGGTCGCCCTGGACAGCCTCCTGCACGGTTTTCGCGCGGCCGTAGATCCGCGAGCCCACTTCGTCCAGGGAGATCTTCGCGACGGCTCATGGCTCGCGTCACTACTGTCGCGGAGCCCGGTGGACGCGGTGGTCCATCTGGCCGCGGAAGCGCTGATCGCCGAGTCGATGACGGACCCGGGACGCTTCTTCACCGCCAACGTCATCGGCGGGCTCAACCTGCTGGAGGCCATGACCGCATCCGGAGTGCGGCGCATCGTGTTCTCCTCGACGGCGGCGGTGTACGGGGAGCCGGTGAGCATCCCCATCGTCGAAAGTGCGCCGCACGCGCCGATCAACTCGTACGGCGAGTCCAAGCTCGCCTTCGAGCGGATGCTCGAATGGTATCGTCGCGCCGGCCGCCTGAAGTACGTGGCCCTGCGCTATTTCAACGCGTGCGGGGCGACCACGCGGTGCGGGGAGTCCCACCGGCCCGAGACACATCTCATCCCCATTTTGCTGGAGGTCGCGCTCGGACAGCGGGACGGCATCCGGCTGTTCGGCACCGATTACGACA
This sequence comes from Candidatus Methylomirabilota bacterium, assembly GCA_035315345.1. NCBI lineage: Bacteria > Methylomirabilota (SeqCode) > Candidatus Methylomirabilota bacterium. The sequence goes on along the minus strand of DATFYA010000193.1, from coordinate 66,318 downwards.
CTCCGGACGGAACCTGTATTCGCGACTACATCCACGTGTCGGATATCGCCCAGGCGCACCTGCTGGCCCTCCGGGAGGTCGATCGGATCGGCGGCCAGGCCTTCAACATGGGCAACGGCGCCGGCTACTCGAATCTGGAGGTCGTGAACACGGTGCGACGGGTGACCGGGCGGGACATTCCGGTCGCGGCGGAGGGCCGGCGGCCGGGAGATCCGGCTCGCCTCATCGCCAGTCACGACCGAATCCGGGCCGAGCTGGGATGGACGCCACGGTATCCTGGCCTCGGCGAGATGGTGGAAACCGCATGGGCGTGGCGCCTCGACCACCCGAAAGGCTACGAGGCATGATCATTTCGCGCACCCCTCTGCGCGTCAGCTTCACCGGCGGGGGAAGCGATCTGCCCGCCTTCTACCGGCACGAGCCCGGCGCGGTGCTCAGCACCGCGATCAAGAAGTACATCTACATCACGGTGAACCGGAAGTTCGATCATCGCATCCGGGCCAGCTATTCGATTACCGAGATCGTGGATAGCGTGGACGAGCTCAAGCACGAGCTGATCCGGGAGGCCCTCCGGGTGGTGGGAGTGGACAGCGGGATCGAGATCACGTCGATCTCGGACATCCCTTCGCAGGGGACCGGGCTGGGCTCGTCCAGCACCTACACGGTGGGCCTGCTGACCGCGCTCTATGCCTACATGGGTCAGCACGTGGGCGCCGAGCGGCTGGCCCGGGAGGCCTGTCGGATCGAGATCGACGTGTGCGGCAAGCCCATCGGCAAGCAAGACCAGTACATCGCGGCGTACGGCGGGCTGCAGCACATCCGGTTCAACCCGGACGAGAGCGTGTTCGTCGACCCGGTCATCTGCTCCCCGAACACCAAGCGCGCGCTCCAGGAGAGCCTGCTGCTGCTCTACACCGGCGTCACCCGCTCGGCCGACGACATCCTGCTCGAGCAGACCCGGAATACTCACGACGACGTGGGCAAGCGAGACGTCCTGCGTGCCATGGTGGCCCAGACCGAGGACCTACGCGCGGCCCTGGTCGCCAACGACCTCGGAGGGGTCGGCGAAGTGCTGCATCAGGGCTGGCTGGCCAAGAAGAAGCTGGCCAGCGGCATCACCAGCCCGCGGATCGACGAATGGTACGAGCGGGCCCGTCGTCATGGAGCCATCGGAGGGAAGATCACCGGGGCCGGGGGCGGGGGCTTCCTGCTGCTCTACGCACCTCCCGAGCGGCATCGAGCCATCCGAGAGGCGCTGCCCGAGCTGCCCGCGCTGCCCATTGGCTGTGAACCCCAGGGAAGCAAGATCATCTACGTGGAGGAGAACGGATGAAGCCCGACGTGGACGTACGCGGCACGGTGCAAGGATATCTCGGCCGACTGCGCGCTGCGCTAGATAGCCTGCCGGTGGACGCAGTCGAGGACATCGTCCATCGCCTGTATGCCGCCTACCGAGAGGGGCGGAAGGTGCTGATCGTCGGGAACGGGGGCAGCGCCGCCACCGCCTCGCACATGGCCTGCGACCTGGCGAAGAACGTCTTCGGTCAGTTTCCGGGGGACGCGACCCCCACCGGCCGCTTCAAGGTTCTGTCCTTGACCGACAACATCCCGCTGATGACCGCGTGGGCGAACGATGCCGGCTATGACCGCATCTTCGTGGAGCAGGTGCGGACCTTCACCGACCCCGGCGACGTGCTCATCGCGATCAGCGGGAGCGGGAACTCGCCCAACGTCGTCGAGGCGGTCAAGCTGGCTCGACGCCTCGGAGCCGAGACCATCGGCATCCTCGGATTCAAGGGCGGCAAGCTGAAGGACCTCGTAGACCGGGCGGTGATCGTCTCCAGTGACGACTACGGTCCCATCGAGGACCTGCACATGGCCCTGGATCACATCGTCACCACGTGCCTCCGGGACATGATCGCCCGCGACACATCGGGGTAACGCGCGGCCCTTCACGGGCGGGGCCGGGCGTCTCGGGCGACCTGCCGGTAGAGGCGACAATGGGGCAGCCCGCGACGATCGGCGAGGAGAGCGAGCCCCGCTTCGCAAGCCGACGACGATCACCGTCTTGCGTCCATGAGACGGAGGTCGGGCGGCCAGTTGCCGTCAGGGAGGATTCTCGACGAAGTGCGCGACCGGGTGCGTGCGTATAGAATGGTCCGAGGCTCGCGACTCCGCATGAATCGTACAGCACCGACCGGCCACGCGGAAGCTGCGGTCCGTTCTCGATGATCGCCTTGTTCTGGGTCGGTGTTGTCTGGATCGCCTACGTCTACGTGGGCTATCCGCTCATCCTGTGGCTGCTGGGCCTGGTGCGGAAAGTCGAGCCCGCCATCCGCGCCGACCACCGGCCCTCCGTGTCGGTGCTCATTGCCGCGTGGAACGAGGAGCGCGACATCGCGTGGAAGCTCGCCGAGACGTTGGGCTGGGACTATCCCGCCGACCGCCTCGAGGTCCTGGTGGCCTCCGATGGCTCCGAGGACCGCACCGACGAGATCGTCCGGGGCATGACCGACGCGCGACTGACGTTCGTCCGGATGGAGCCGCGCGGCGGCAAGAGCGCGGCGCTCAATCGCCTGGCCCAGCTCGCGCGAGGCGAGATCCTGTTCTTCACCGACGCGAACTCCCACATCGAGTCGGGGGCGCTCCGCCGGATCGCTCGGCATTTCGCCGATCCGCGCGTCGGCTGCGTCACCGGCGAGATGCACTATCGGGACGAGCGGGCGGAGTCGGCCGTCTCAGAGGGAACCCGGGTCTACTGGGGCTACGAGTCCCTCATCAAGCAGCTGGAGAGCCGCATCGGGTCGGTGCTCGTCTGCGTGGGGTCCGTCTTCGCGATCCGGGCGGCGCTGTTCGAGCCGCTCCATCCCGAGGTGGCCAACGACCTGGAGCTTCCACTGCGAATCGGGCGAACCGGCCGCTGGCTGCGCTACGAGCCGACCGTCCGCTCGGTGGAGCGACCCGCCCACACCGGCCGGGAGGAATTCTCCCGACAGCGGCGCATCGTGGCCCAGGGTGCGCTGGCCATCTGGCGGCTGCGCGCCCAGCTCACCCCGCTCCGCGCCTGGCAGTTCCTCTCTCGCAAGGTCCTGCGTTGGCTGACCGCGGTGCCCCTCGTCCTGCTGCTCGTGTCCACCGCGGCCCTGGCGCCTCGCTCTCCCTTCGGCCTGCTCCTGGTGCCCCAGGTCGCCTTCTGGGCGCTGGCCCTCGTGGGATACATCCTGGCGCGCGCCGGACTCAGGCCGGGCCGGCTGTTCTCGCTGCCGTTCTACGTGGTCCTGGTGGCGCTCGCCGGTGTGATGGGCGTCATCGATGCCTGCGCCGGCCGGCGCTTCCGGGTGTGGGAAACCGCGGCCCTGTCCCGAGGCAGCGTGAACTAGGACGCTTTACGGATCCAGCGGTCCAGAATCGCCCCGTCCACGGACCTGCTCGATGTCGCCAAGCTCTGGGTGGCCCCGAATCTCGAGTCCGTCACCCGGCGCCGGGCCGCCCTCGCGCCCACGGGCCTCGACCTCGATGACATGGAGACCTTGGTCTGCTGCCGACAGGATCGGAGTGGCTTGGTCGAGCGAACGTGGAGGTCATCCCGAACGGCGCGGTAATCCCCGACCAGCCGCCGCCTGCGTCGCCGTTCTCGGGGATCAGGATCCGCGTCGACGGCTCGCGGCTGGAGGCCGACGTCTGATCGAGGAGAGATACTCGTGGAATTCGCTCGAGGATCGGCCGAAGACCGCCTCTCGTGACCTTTTCGAGAAGCGGCACACCGCGTAGCGCAGCCGGGGGTCAGCGCCGCCGCAGCCAAAATCCGCTGCCCCAGCTCAGTCCCGCGCCCGTGATCTTGCTATCTCGCTCCAACGAGTCGGGGATGTCCTTGAGGTCCGGCCTCAGTCGCACAAAGGTGCACGGCAAGACGATCTCGAGATGGGGACCTTCCGCCAGAAGCGTGGCGGCGAGCAGATACTGTTCCGAATAGTAGCGATCCATCCACTCGGGAGGGTAGTCGAGGGGCAGGAAGATGTCGTCGAAATAGATCAATACCCCTGGCTTGAGTCGCGGAAGAATGTCGAGAAATACAACCGCGACATCGGAATTCATGAAGACACGGTGTGAGCCATCCACGAGCAAGATATCGCCGGCGGTCAGGTCGTCGAACAGCGTCACGTCTACCTCTTCGAGGCGAGTCCGTCGGACCTCTTCGCAAAGCCGGTCGATCTCGACACGCGGGTGTGGATCGATCGAGAGGATGTGAGTACCGAGTCCGTGATCGAGGATGGCCCTCCGCATGAACTTCGTGGAGTTTCCGGACCCGACCTCGATGTAGCGGCGTGGCTTGTAGAGGGCCGCAAACGCGTAGAGAGAGACCGCGTCGAGGCCGGAGAAGTAGCCGTTCCGCCAGTAGGGCTGGCCCGCATCGGGTGGACGATCGAGCGCGATGTCGTGGAGACCGTTTCGGAAAGCCTCGAACTGGCGCAGAAGCGCCGCGTAGGCGCTCCGATGCCGATCAAGAATGTCGACAAGCGGGCCGTGGGGTGGAAGGCCGTGACCATACCGGGGAACCGATCGGAAGGGGTAGTCGGGAATGACCGGCAGCTCTAGACCAGCCTCGCGCCGCTGCCGCTGGGCCCGACCATCTCGAAGGTCATGGAACGCTTCGAACCTCAACAGGAACCGCTTCGCGGCCGACATGATCATAGGTGACGATACACCTCGAGATGGCGATCGTAGATGGCGCGGATCGACAACCGCTCTCGCAGCCGGGCGAGGTCGCGAGCGCGCTCCGGCCGCGGCTTCCGCAGCTGCTCCGCGATGGCGCGGGCGAGGCTCTCCGGCGTGTACGGGCTGAACGTGGGAATCGCGCCCGGCACGATGGCGTTGTACTCGGCGATCAAGGGAACGTCGGAGGCCAACACCGGACATCCGGCCGCGATGAGGGAGCCCAGTGACCCCGACGCGGATTTGTCGGGCTCGAACGGGCAGACCGCCAGATCGGCGTTCCCGAGCTGCTGCTGGTATTCCTCCTCGGCCAGATAGCCGGTCACCCACAGGCGGTCGGCGACCCCGTGCTCGCAGGCGACGTTCATCAGCCGGGTCAGCGTCTGCGATCCGGAGGCGCCGAGCCGGGGGCCGCCGACGAGCACTAGCCGGACGCCGGGCAGTCGGGCCAGGGCCTCGATCATGAGGTCGTAGCCCTTGTTCTTGAAGATGAAGCCGGCCACGATCACCGTGCGGAGGGCGCCAGGGTCCGGCGGCGACGTGGGCTCGCGAACCAGCCCGCTTTCGATGAACAGGGGAATCATCGCGACGTTGTCGGCCATGCCGAGGGAGCGTAGGGTCTCGGATTCTCCACCCGATGCCACGAGCACCTGCTGGCTGTGCCGGAGAACCCAGCGAGTCACGCGGTACAGATAGAGACTGTCGAACCGGCTCGTCGAGCGAAAGGCCTCCGAGAGATCGAAGCGGCCCCGCGTCAGCTGGCGAGCCAGCCGGACGGCCGGTCGGACCGGGGTTTTCGCCACCTCGACGGCGGCGCGCCGGACCCAGTCGAGATCGCTCGTGCACCCGAGTGATCGCAGGTTGTTCACGTCGTGGAGCGTGACGACTAGGGGAGCGCGGCAGTGCCGCCGGAAGGTGTCCAGGTTCACCAGTGAGCGGCGGTTCCGCCCCCAGGTGGTATCGCCGGAGACGCTGACCTGGAGATGCACCACGTCGGCCGCCGACAGCTCGCGGCCGGTGGCCTGCAGCTGGGCCCGGTCGGCGCCCGGCTTGCCGGTCAGGCGGAGGCTCCGCTCGATGACGACCAGATCCGGCCGCCGCCGTCCCTCCGCGGCAAGCAAGCGCCCGTGTCGACAGATGCCATGCTCGGGCGGCCCGACCTGAAGATGGCCGATGGTCAGCGCCGGCCTGGCCGCCGCCGTCGAGCGCGGCTCGGAGGCGATCAATCGAGGAGCGCCTCGATCCGGCGTTCCATCTCGGGCATGACGATCTCCTCGGCGAACTCCTCGGCGCGCCGGGATGCCGCCTGGAGGAGCCGGCTCCCCACCGACGGCGAATCGAGCACAGTCCGGATGTGCTGCGCCAGGGTGCCAACGTCACCCGGATCGAACAGGAGCCCGTCCTCCCCATTCTCCAGGATCTCCTCGGGTCCCCATTCACATCGGCTCGCGATGACCGGGATACCGCACGCCATCGCCTCCACCAGCACCATGGGGAAGGCTTCTCCGTAGCGTGACGACAGCACGAAGGCGCTCGCTCTCGCGAAGTACGACCAGGGATTCACCGCGAATCCGGGCATCAGCACGTCGTCCCCGATCTGCAGGACCCGGATACGGTCCCGGAGATTCACCCGCTCCGGCCCCTCGCCCAGGATCACCAGTCCGAGCGGACGCTCTCGTCGCACCTCTGCGAAGGCGTCGAGCAGATCGTAGAACCCCTTCATCGGCACGAGACGCCCGCAGCCCACCAGGAACGGCCGCGACACCTCGACCGGCGGCTCGCACGACTCCTTCGATCGCTCCCGGATCGACGCCACGGCCAGGGGATTGTGAACGGTCACGACCCGGCTACCGTCGAGTCCGAAGAATCGGGCGGAGTCGGCGGCCATGCTGTCGGACGGGACGACCATCGTGGCGCTCGGGTACAGGCGACGGGCCAGCCGAAGCCAGGCGCTCGAGGTCCCGACCTCGGCGTGAATGCTCGAGGCGTTGTGAGTCTGGATCATCACGTGCACGCGGCCGAGGAGGAGCCGTCGTGCCAGGAGCGCCACCAGATTGCCTTCCAGCTCGTAGCTGACGATCAGGTCCGCCCGGCTGCGAAGCGCGAGCCCCGCGACCTGCACCGCGCGTTGAAACAGCTTGAACCGCCCGTAGGCGCGGAGCACCCGCACCGGTACGGCCGCGGCCTGGAGCGTGCCCAGAACAGGGTTCGGGCGGCCGGAGAGATGGCTCGACACGTTCCACGACGCGACCTCGCAGCGGTAGCCGCGACGCGCCAGCCAGGGGACGGTAACCTGGAGGACCCGCTCGATACCTCCGTTTCGGAGCCACGGAGTCACGAAGAGCAGGCCACGCCGGTCGTGGCGTGCCATCAACCGCTCACCTGTCCGCTGATAGCTCCTTGCGCAACGTGTGTCCAATCGAGGCATTCGTCCGCGTGACGCGGCTCAGGAAGTCGCCGTAGTTGCCCTTCTCCCCGCCGGTCGGATGGCCCCAGGGGTCCTGGCCCGCCGCGATCACCGCTTCCTTGCCGTCGTAGGCATTGTCGCGGTTGGTCACGAGACCGAAGTTGTTGCCCTCACCCCCCACGGTCTTGTCCGTCCACGCCCACCAGTCGATGCCGATGATCGGGTACGTCCCATCGTCCGCCTGGAAGTCGAGAATGTTCTGGATGAACTTCTCGTACGCCGCGCCGCGCTCCTCCTGGGTGGGGAAGTCGAGGCCGGCCCAGCCTTTCTTGTTGTTGCCGAGCGGCGAATCCACCTGCGACATGTACGTCGTCCAGATCAGCATGGGCTTCCGCACGAGCGAGTAGACTCGACGGAAGTCCTCGAGGTTCAACGATCCGCCGACCTGCACGAGATCCGCGTAGCGGCCGGCCGCCTCCAGGATCTTGGGGTGTCCCAACGCATTCACCGGCGCGACTACCAGGTGGTGCGGCAGAGCGTCCCGGAGGGCGGTGGAGACGATCTTGAAGTAGTGGTCGGCGAGAACCCCGACGAAGTCGTTCAGATCCGTCCGGACCTTCGGAGCACTATCCTTGAGCTGGCGGAAATCCTTGCCCAGCCAGGGGCTCCGGCCGCTCTCGTCTAGGAAACCCTTGCCGTTCGGCCAGCCGCCGTCGGAATCCCATGTCGTGTACTTCGAGCCCCACGCGGCGTTCAGCTTCTCGACGCTGCTGTACCTCGTGCGCAGGAAATCGCGCAACGCGTACTTCGTGTACACCTTCGTGTCCTTGTAGACGGTTGGCTGGGGATTGCTCTTCCCGCGCTTGTCGTTGCGGGCCTGGCTCGGCGCGGTAGCCGCCGCGATCCATCCGAGATTGTTGTGCGTGGTCACCGGCCCGAACCCGAACAGGTCGTCCCCGTCGTCCGTGGTGGTGCCGATATGCCAGGGCGTGGAGGCCAGCGGCACGACGTTGAAGATATTCTTCCGGGCCGCGAAGCCGGGCAGCGCGGCCTGGTAGGCGGGGTCGAAGACGTCCGGGAATCCCTCCACTCGCCAGAGGCCGGGAGTCACCGCCGGATCCACGCCGAGCTGGATGTTCTTCACGGCCGCGTAGCGCTTGGCCCAGTACGATGGATTGATGATGCTGATGAAGGGCATCGGCACCGGGTTGACATCTCGACCGCCGTAGCTCGGTATCGGCAGCGCATAGTTGGTCGTGTACTCACCCAGCGTGTTGAACCCCCAGGACTTCAACCGGAGACTGGCCTGTCGCACGAACAGCCCCCACGGCATCCAGCCGGGGCTGTCGTACTTCTTCTTCACCGCCTCCACGTAGGCCGGGCCGCCATCGCCCGTGTTCACCCCGTAGACGGAGAGGGCCCAGAACACGTGGTTGTCCGGCGTGACCAGCACCCAGCGAGCACCTACCTTGTCGATCCTGAAGAAGCCGGAGGCAGCCCCCTTGACCGCCAGGTCGGCGTAGCCTCCGTAGCGATCGAGCCCAGTGCTGGGCGAAGCCGGGGCCGGCGCCTTGGAACCCGACGACGATGACGGGGGAGCCGGCGGCTTGGGACTCGACGACGACGGCGGGGGAGCCGGGGCCTTGGAGCTCGACGAGGACGGCGGCGGGGCCGGCGCCTGTGAGCTAGCGGAGCCAGCACCGGCACAACCAACGACCAGCCCGATCCCGATAGCCGCAGGGATCAGGACACCACGAAAGCCACAGTGCGCCATCGTATCCCTCCCGAGATCAGGCCCTCCCGCGCGCGTCCGCGGAAGGGCGCGCTGCGTCGCAACGCTGACCCAGTGTAAGATGCCCTTCAGTGAGGATCCTATTCGTTTCGACCACCGTGCCCTATCCGCTGAACACGGGCGCGAACCAGCGCATCTACCACGTGCTTCGCGCCCTGTCTCGACTCGGACACATCACCTTCGCGTGTCCGACCGACGGCGGCCGATGGCCGTCCGAGCTTGACGCGGTACAGCCACTATTCCAGCAGGCTCTGCTGTATCCGAACGAGTCGTTCGATGCGTCGGGCCCGGCACGATCCGACGGCCTGTTCGATCGCCTCTCCCGGCTCGCCCGATATCACGGACATCTCCGGGAGCCAGCCCTCATTCGATGGTACCGCTCGCCGCAAGGAGCTCAAGTAATTGCCGACGCCTGCCAGCAGGGATTCGACCTGATCTGGGTCGAGCGTCTCATCTCGATCGGCCTGCTGCCCGGAAATGTGGGATGCCGCGTCATCCTGGACTTGGACGACGTCCAGTACCGGAAGCTGGGACACCGGCTTCGGCGCACCGGCCCGGGACTGCGCACCGCCCTCGACCTCGTCGAGTTCTTCAAGCTGCGTCGGATGGAGCGCGGGCTCGTCCGACACGGTCCACACGAGTACGTGGTTTGCTCGGCGCTCGACAAGCAGATCCTCGGCGGCGAAAGCCGGATCTGGGTGGTCCCCAACGGGATCGAGATGCCGACCGAGCCAGCCTGGCGGCCGTCGGACGTCGCGGATCCTTCCTTCGTGTTCGTCGGGGCCATGAGCACCGAGGCCAACGTGGACGCGGTGCACTTCTTCGTGCGTCAGATCTTGCCTCGAATCCGCCGCGTCATGCCGCGGGCCCGTACCTTGATCGTCGGCTCACGCCCGACTCCCGAGGTCCTCGCGCTCCACGACGGCCAGTCCGTGGTCGTGACCGGGACAGTGCCCGCGGTAGAGCCGTTCCTGCAGGACGCGACGATGACCGTGGTCCCGATCCGGTTCGGGGGCGGTACGCGGATCAAGATTCTGGAAGCGCTCGCTCATGGCGTGCCGGTGGTCTCCACCCGGATCGGGGCGGAAGGTCTCGAAGTCGAGCACGACCGACATCTGCTACTCGCCGACACACCGGAACAGTTCGCCGATGCCTGCATCGCACTGGCCCGCGACGGAGCGCGGCGAAGTGCGCTGTCACGGGAGGGCCTCAAACTGGTGCAGGAGCGGTACGACTGGCGGGTAATCGAGCATCAAGTCCAGCAGGTGGTCGCGGGTCGAAGCCCCGTCTCACCCTAGCCGTCGGAACGGATGCCGAGGCGGCGAAGCGCCTCGGTGAAGGGGGTCAGGGCCGCCTCGATGGCGCCCTCGTTGGACAGCACGACGCGAGCGTGGCGTCGCGTGGGCTCCACGTAGCGCTCGTGCATCGGGCGCACCGTCTCGGCGTACTGAGCCATCACGGACTCGACGGTGCGACCCCGACTGGCCACATCCCGACGGACGCGGCGATCGAGGCGAAGGTCGACCGCCGCGTCCACGTAGACCGTGAGGTCCCAAAGGCGACGAACGTCTTCCCACCAGAGCGAGAAGAGCCCCTCGACCAGGACGAAGCGCCGAGGCACGAAGGGCTCGGTGCCGACCCGGGTATGGCTCACGAAGGAATAGACCGGCTTGGCGATCGCTTCGCCTCGCGCCAGGCAGCTGAGGTGTTCGGCCAGTAGTCCGGTGTCGAAGGCCGCGGGCTCGTCGAAATTGAGATGCGCGCGGTCGCCCGGGGCAAGATGGCTCCGGTCGAGGTAGTACGCGTCCAGATCGAGCACGGAGACGTCTGGTGAGCGCTCGGTGAGCGCCCGGCAGAGCGTCGTCTTGCCCGAGCCCGAGCCCCCGGCGATTCCTACGAGAAAGACCTTCGACCGCGGAGGGCCAACCGTCACGGGCGGGCGGCTGAGTCCATCGGCCTCCGGTTCCGCTCCCGGATCACGTCCTCGTACAGCTGCTCGAATTCGCGCGCCCGGGAGGCCCATGCGTAGCGCTCTTCGACCAACCGACGGCCGGCCGCGGCCAGCCGGGCGGACAGGTCACGATCCTGGATCAGGCGCACCACGTGCTCGGCGAAGGGGGCGGGCTCGACGGCTGCGAGCATGTGGGTGCCGTCGGTCCCGTCGATCCCCTCGAACGCGCTGGGATGCGTCACCACGGGGAGACCCATGGCCATGGCCTCGAGGAGCTTGTTCTTGATGCCGGTGCCGTGACGGAGAAGGCACACATAGACCGACGCGGAGCAGACCGCCGCCCGGAGGTCCGCCAGGTTGGCAGATAGCCGAATGCCCGGTCGGCTCCGGAGGGCCATCACGCTCGGATGAGGCTCGGCGCCGATCACGTGAAAGACCGCCTCGGGCACGCGGCGTTGGATCAGCGGGAAGATCGTCTCCGCGAAGGCGACGACCGCGTCGACGTTGGGCAGATAGCCGAGATGCCCGTGGAAGACCAGCGTGGCCGGCTCCCTGGGCACGTCCATCGGATGGAAGTGCTCCGCGTCCACTCCGTTGGGAATGAGGGCGGTGCGCACCCCGGGGACGGCTGCGCGGGCGGCCTCGACATCGCGCGGGGCGACGAACACGCAGCGATCGAACCGCGGATAGACGAGGCGCTCGAACCTCGGATCCACGAGCCCGCGCAGCCGATAGTAGGACTTCTCCCACAACGTCGTCGCGCAGCGCCGCATTTCCACGGCGCGGAGGCTACGGGAATCATGGGCCGACAGGATCTTGGGGATGGGGAAGCCGTCGTCCATGAGCGCCGCGACGTAGGTCCCTTCGACGTGCAGGACGTCCCAGGCGCCCTTCCGAAGACCATTCTCCAGCGCCGAGGCCACCGCTCGTCGCGGGTACAGGGCCCGGCCGCGGCCGTATGTCGAGGCCAGGTTGGCCATCCGCGATAGCACCGGGCGCGGGCCGAGCGGGATCGTGTGCACGGATCGGCAGTAGGGTCGCGCCCAGTCGAGGTGCGCGCCGTCGCTTCCGGGAAGCAACGTGACCAGATCGATCTGATGCCGCGCCCCGAGGCGGCGGAGCAGATTCGCGCCGTAGAGGCGAAATCCCCCCACCGACGGCAGGTAGGGCAGGGCTTCCGACAGCAGCCCGATGTTCATGGAGACGGAGATCCGACCGGACCGGGCGCTCGCTCGGAGTCCCCGGCCGGACCACCGGGGGGAGCCGCCACCGGGGGGGCGGAGGCGCCGCGAGGAGTGCGACGGGCCCACCAGGGGCCCCCCGCGTGCTTCGGCCGCAGCAGGGCGGGCAGGCAGCAGGTCAGGAAGACCACCAGCCAGAAGAACTTGTGATACTCCGCCGACACGAACGTGATGGACACGGAGAAGCCGACGAGCCCGACCTGGATCGCCTCCGCGGCCTGGCCGATCAGCGGCACGCGAGCCCGGCGAGCGGCCCGCCGGATTCGTTGGGTGCTCCGCAGCGTCATCAGGATGATCCCCACGAAGACGGCCAGCCCCACGATCCCCAGCTCGGCCCCGACCTGAATGTAGGTGTTGTGGGCCACCGAGAAGCGGGTGCTCGTCCCGGGCGCGAGAACGGTGTCCAGCGCTTGCTTGTAGTTGCCGACGCCCACACCGGTGAACGGGTGTTGGCGCATCATCTTGAGCCCGGCGGTCCACAGGAGCAGCCGCGAATCTGAGGAGTCCCGATCGCTGTACGTGGGATTCAACAGGCGGCCGATTGGAGACGACGGTGAAAAGACCATCAGCGGGATGAGCAGAGCCACCGCGGCGGCCATGACCTTGATCCGATGCTTGGATCTCCACGCCACCACCATGACCGAGGCGGCGAGGCCGAGGAGACCGCCACGCGACGCGGCGAGGGCAAACCCGACCAGCGTCAGTCCGAGGCACCCGATGCAGACATTCCGCTCCCACGTGGGCTGGCGCGTCCGCATGAGATAGAACGCGAAGGGCAGGCCCAGCAGCGCGGACAACGAGAAATAGTTGGGATCGCCGGTCACCCAGCCGGGCCGATAGCCGTAGTCGAAGCCGGAATTCTGCCACTCCCGGAGGACGTGTATCGAGGCGTACGCCATCGAGCCCGCGGCCACCAGCATGACCCAGCGCAGCCGGCTGGCGGAGTCGACGACGTTCAGGGTCACGTAGAAGAACATGAGGAACGATACGTAGCTCAGGAACGGGCTGACCTCGAAGGGAACGCGCGACCCGATGATGACGTACGAAGCCATGCCCATGACGCACAGAAGAACCGACAAGCGGGCTTGCCAAGTGCGGAAGTAGTCCGGTCGGGTCCGTCGGACGTTCGAGTAGAGCAACGCGTAGCCGACGCAGATCAGCCCCGCGATCTTCACGATCGTGAGACTGCCTATGAAGAGGGACCAGAAGGGATGCCGCACGAACGGCATCACCGACACCAGCAGGTAGAAGATGATCATGATCGGCGCGTGACGTGGTGCAGGCAGTCCCGCAGCGCGCTCTGCAGCGCGGGAGTGCCGTACTGTTTCACGACGCGATGCCGCGCGGCCTGCCCCATCGTCCGGCGGCGAGCGGGGTCCCGCAGCAGGCGGGCGACCTCGCGGGCGAAGGCGGCGGGGTCGTCGACCAGCACGATCTCCTCTCCGTCCGTCAACTCCAGGCCCTCGGCGCCCAGGTGGGTGGACACCATGGCCTTCTCCATCGCCCCCGCCTCGAGGATTTTCAGCCGGGTCCCGGTGCCGATCCGGAGCGGGACGACGCACACCGTGGCCCGGGCGATCTCGGTGCGCATGTCCGGGACCGTGCCGCTGAACTCGACGCCCGCGACGCTCTCGAGCCGCTGGCGGAACTCCGGGGCCGGAGCACGTCCGGCGACCCGGAAGCGCACCGGCGGGATCAACTCACGGAGGGTTGGCAGGATGGACGTCGCGAAGAACTCCACCGCATCGCGATTGGGATGCCAATCCATGCCGCCGGTATAGAGCACCGTCCCGCCACCCGGATCGTCGGTGGGCACGAAGTGCTCGGTGTCCACCACGTTCGGGACGAGGAACACCGGCGTGCGCGGGCACAGCTCGGCGTAGAGTCGCCGCTCGGCCTCGGAGCAGGCCACCAGCGCGGAGGCCTGATTGCCGGCCGCGATCTCCCAGCGACGGGTCTTCCAGTACTCGAGGCCCGCGTAGAGCCGGACCAGCGGATTCCGAGCCCGGGCGGAATAGCGGCGGAGGAGGAGAAACGCGATCTGGATGGTGTCGACCACCACCGGGGGCCGCGTCGGCGGAAGGTCTGTCATGGCATAGGCCTCGTCGCACACGACGAGGTCGAATGCCTGCCGGGAGAGATGACGGCCGAGGGTGGCCCGCATCTCACGGGTCGAGAAGCGATGGACGGTGTAGGGCAGCAGCGTCGCCGCGGAGCGAAGGCGGCCGAGATAGCTTCGGATCCCCGCGGTACCCTCGATGGCCGGCGGCATCAGATCGACGGACCGGCAGAGGCGCTTCAGGCCCTCCATGTCGACGGAGTCCTGGGGATCGTGGAAGGACACGAGCGTCACGTCGTGGCCGTCCGCGACGAGGGCCCTCAGCACCGCCGCCGTCCTGATCCGATGCCCGTTGGTGGCCGGCAACGGAGGATCGAGGCCAACGAAGAGGATGCGCATGGAGGCGCCTACGCCCGCGTGTCCACGAGGAACTCGCGGTAGTTGAACGCGACGTCCGCGACCATCTCGGCCCACGGGCGCGCGACGGCCCCGACGGATGGCCGGACGACCGGCAGCTGGGCTGCGGCGACCGACGCCACTGCCGCCTGGGCGGCGGGTGACGCCGCCGGGCTCGCGAAGAGCGCCTGACAGGCGGCGGAGTACACCAGATATCGGGGCGAGCCTCGACGCGCCAGCCGCGCCCACCGCGGCCAGAGCCGCCAGCTCCGGTGCCACCCGCAGCGGCGGGCCACGTAGAGCCAACCGCGCAGCCGGTCGGCGGCCGGTTGGCGCGCCGACAGGGTCTCCAGCAGCGCCTGGTCGGTCACGTGATCGGGCATGCCGGTCAATCGACGCAGCTCCCAGCGCCAGAGCCGATGCGCGTGATCCAGCGCGGTCTCCAGCGAGAGGGATGGGGCATTGGCGCCGCCGCGGTCGAGCTTCCACGTGGTGCAGGTCTCCACGGTGCGGGCGAACGGCTCGAGCGGAAAGGGGTGCTCCGCGGCGGCCTGGGGCTGCCGGGCCAGCGCTCCGAGGCGCTCGCTACGGCCTCGATACGTCGGCTCGTAGTCGCCGGTGAACACCAACAGCGAGGTCGCCATGTCCAGGTGCAGCTTGACCAGCCGGTAGCGCGCCTCGGGCGACGGAAGCGCCTCCCAATCCGCCGGCGATGGCATGGCCTCGACCTGCTCGATGATCCGGTTGCAGAGCAGGCGCCACGCGTCCTCCATCGGAACGTCCCGGGCATTGAGCTCCGGAATCAGTCGCAGCACGGTCGGATCACCCCAGACGACGCGGCCGCACGAGCGAAGCTCGTACGCGAAGATGGCCGGCCGGAGCGCGCGGAGATAGCCCTCGGCGACCGCACTCAGCGTGATCGGACAGCTGATCCGGCGCTCTCGCAGGGCGGCCTGGATCTGGGCGGCCGTCGCCCGCATCGCGGAGGCCGCGGGGCGCCGCGCGCCATCGGCGAACACGGCGAGAAACTCGGCGTCGCCCTGGACGCGGCAGTGCTCGCGGTCCAGGGTCACGGTGCCTTCCTCCCGCGCGAGGCTGCCGGTCAGGACCAGCGCGCGGAGATCTTCGCGGTGCCGTATCAGGATCTGCTGGATCGCTTCGGCGCAGATGTCAGGCCCGGGATTCCGCGGGTCGCGTCCGGGGCGAGCCGAGGCGCGGTGACGTGGGTCGATGCTCATGCCGGCCGCGAGCGGCTCAATCCGCGGACGTGCCCGGCACTGGCGGCAGACGACCGCCGGCCGCGGCCGCGTCGGAGGCCAGCATCATGTGCACGAGGCCGGCGAAGTCTACCGACGGCGCCCAGCCCAGATCGCTCCGGGCGAGACGAGCGTCCCCGCGCAGGTCGTGGATCTCGCCGGAACGGAGCAGACGGGGATCGGTCTCCACGTAGTCCGCGATCAGGGGCGTCGCCTCGCGGGGATCCGGGATGCCATGGACCAGGGCCAGCACCATGCTCAGGAACTCCTCCACGCTGTGAGACTCGCCGGTGGCGATCACGTAGTCCCGCGGCGTGGGCTGCTGGAGCATGGCGTGCATCGCGCGCACGTAATCGCCGGCGAAGCCCCAGTCGCGACGCGCCGCCAGATTGCCCAGACGAAGCTTGCTGCGATCGCCGGCGGCCCATCCCGCGGCGGCCCGCGTGATCTTGCGGGTGACCATCTCGGGGCCGCGCCTCGGGGACTCGTGGTTGAAGAGGATTCCCCCAACCGCGAACAGCTTTCGGGCGCGGTAGACCTCGAGCAGCCGGTGCGCCGCCATCTTGGAGACGCCATACGGTGACGTCGGCGCCAGCGGCGTGTCCTCGTGGCAGAGCCCGTCCACGTTGCCGAACATCTCGGAGCTGGACGCCTGGTAGAGGCGGGTCTCCGGCTTGCGCTGCTCGATGAGGCGGAGGAGACGGCTCGGGCCTCCGACGTTGATGTCGAACGTCTCATCGGGGATCTCCCAGCTGGTCGGCACGAACACCTGGCCGGCCAGGTTGTAGATCTCGTCGGGCCACGCCTTCTGAAAGGCGATCTCCAGAGAGGTGGCGTCTCGCAGGTCGCCGGAGATCATCTCGATCCGGTCGAGAATCGGGACCAGCCAGCGCAACGACTCGGGCTCCCGGCGACCCAGCCCGAAGACCGTGTACCCGAGGCTCAGCAGGTACTCGGCGAGATAGCTGCCGTCCTGGCCGGCGATGCCGGTGATCAGCGCACGCTTCATGTCGGCGACGCCTCCGATCGCACCGCGTGCGCGGCCGTCACCATGAGCGGATGGATGTCGAGCAGGCTCTTGACCTCGGTGGCGGGTCGGCGGCTGGACAGAAAGATCCCGTCGGAATAGGCATCATCCGGGTGGTAGCCATGCATGCCCGCCGGCGCCCATCCGCGGCCGTTGAAATCGCTACCGCCGATCAGCCAGCCGGGCTCCAGCAGGAACACCAGCTCACCGTAGCGTCGATCCGGAAAGAGGATGCCGAGCCGCTCGAGCTCGTCGTCGGCGAGAATGCGACCGTAGGGAACCGCCCGAAGCCGATCCTCGACCCGCCGGCGCGCTTCGTCGGTCGAGAACCAGAAGCGACCCATGGTGGAGTCGTAGACCGCCAGATATTCGCGCGGCATGGCCAGCCCCAACCGCTCGACCTCTCCGACCAGGTTGCCGACATGGCGGACCGGGGTCATGCCGTGGTCGGAGATCACCGTGAACTCCGCGGCCGGGTCCACCGCACGGGCGGCGTCGAAGACCTTGCCCAGGCCGCGGGCGTACCAGTCGAGGCGCTCGTCGAACGGAGCGTCGGTATCGCAATGGTGGTGGAGGAACCGATCCATCTCGCTCAGGTAGAGGAAGAAGAAGCCGGTGGTGCGTCGCTCCAGATCGCGCCGAGCCTGCTCCAGGATCTCCTCGTCGCGCAGGGAGTGGTACGAGTAGACCCGATGCGGAACGCCCCGCTGCACGAGGTGATCGAAGATGGAGTCGACCGCGATTCCCCTCGGGGCATAGATGTTCCGCCTCTCGGTCCAGTTGAACCAGGGAAGCAGCCGCGGGCTCACGCATACCTCGAAGAGTGGGCCCAGGCCCAGGACGCGCCGGCCCAGCTCCTTCAAGGCTTTTCGGCCGAAGCGATTATCGAGCAGGCGCTCGGGAAGGAAGCGAAGAAATCGAAGCCATCCGAACGGGGAGCCCGCCCGATCTCGGTACATGAGATTCCAGTGGCCGTGATCGGCGGGCACGCGGCCGGTCAGGATGGATGGGATCGCGCCCGAGCTGTATCCCAGCACCGTGCGAAGAGGCTGCTGGTGCGGCAGGAAGTTCCGGAGGAAGTCCTTCTTCTCGATCAGCGCCCAGCCCAGGGCGTCGATGAGAACGAAGATCCGAACTGATCCGCGGTTGCTCATCGACGATCCACCCGAGCGAGCGCTCGCCTACCGGGCTCCCCGACCGAAGAGAACGATCTTCGCGGTGTCCACGAGAATTCTCAGGTCGAGCCAGAAGGACATGTGCTTGATGTAGAAGAGGTCGTGCCGCATCTTCTCGGTGACTTGCTCGAGGCTCACCGAATAGCCGGAGCGCGTTTGCGCCCAACCGGTGAGCCCCGGGGCGATCGAGTGGCGAAGCGCATAGTAGGGGATCTGCTCGGTCATCGCCCGGACGTTCGAGAGGATCTCGGGCCGGGGCCCGACCAGGCCCATCTCACCCCTCAGGATGTTCCAGAACTGGGGCAGCTCGTCGAGACGCAGCGGCCGCAGCCAGTGGCCCACCCGGGTGATGCGGCCGTCGTCGTCGCGATTCCAGATCGAGTCGGGGGAACGCTCACCCGGCACCGCTGGGTGCATCGTCCGGAACTTCACCAACCGGAAGGCCCGTCCCCCTTGGCCGGCGCGCTCGTCGATGAAGAAGACCGGCCCCCGTGAGTCGATCTTGATCGCCAGCGCGATGACCGCCATCAGCGGCGCGGTGACCACGAGCCCGACGATCGCGGCGACGAAGCTCGCCAGACGTCTCATGCCGAGCTGCAGGCGCGACTTCTGGAAGGCCCCCGAGAACACCAGGAACGACGGCGTGAGCGACTCGATCGGGAGCTTGCCGGTGAAGTACTCGTAGGTGCTGAGTCCGTCCTCGACCAGGATGCCCTTCGTTCCGCATTCCAGGAGGTGGGCCATCGGCATGCGGCCGCGACGCTCGGTCAGCGCGACGATCAGGCGATCGGGCTTCACGTCATCGACGATCTTGTCGAGGCGCTCCAACGGGCCCAGGACGGGATAGGGCAGGCCGCTGACCTCGGCCTCGAGACCGTCCTCGACGATTCCGACGACCGCATAGCGGAAGTTCGGCCGAGATTCGATCTCGTCGATGATGCGTCGCGCGAGCGATCCGGCTCCCAGGATGAGAACGCGATCCGCGAACGCCCTCCGGCGCATGACGGTGTAGCCCAGGGCACGCAGGGGTACGAGCAACCCGATGCTGACCACCAGGCTCGAGAAGAAGGCGCCACCGCCGATCCGGGTGTCCGGGAAGATCGAGTAGAAGCCGCCGAGGAAGATCAACGCGACCCCGAAGGACTGCAGCAACCGCGCGGAGAAGAGGCTGAAGCTGCGCACGACCTGGAGATCGTAGAGGTCGTTGTAGTAGAAGGCGATGATGCAGCAGGAGGAAATGGCCGCGGCTTGCCAGATCATGGTGGCCACGTCGATCCAGTCCACGAACAGGAGATGACCCCAGGCAAAGATGCTTCCGCACACCGCCAGGAACAGGACGAGGCCTTCGAGAGCGGCCAGGCTCAACGGACTCGGTCCCGGGGGCGGCTCCCGGCTGCGCGGCCACCGCGACCCAGGAGCGAGCCAACCCCCTTCGAGATCTTCCGGAGTGTTCCGGCGCCGTGCCCGGGCGTCGAGGCGGGCGCGTAGTACGCCGAGTAGTACCGATTGTAGCGGTTCGACAGCAGGTGATCGAACCCGTTGAAGACGAGCCCGACCACCTTTGCGGGGTCGAGCACGTCGAGCGCGGCTTCGAGGAGCGCTCGCGGAGTACGGTCCGCCGCGACCACGACCACGACGCCGTCCACCCAGCGGGCGACGACCCGGCAGTCCTGCACCGCCACCAGGGGCGTCGTGTCCATCACCACGTAGTCGTACTGCCGGCGCGCCTCCTCGAGCAGGGTCCCCAGCCGTGGAGATTTGAGCACCTCGTACGGACTCGGCGGTGTCTGGCCGGCGACCACCACGCTCAAGTTGTAGGGGGGCCGTGGCTGCACGATGTCGGCGAGGGTGAGCTTGGAGTCGAGGATGGCGTCCACCAGCCCCAACCGGGCCGAATCCCCGAAACCCAACAAGCGGCCGATGGCGGGCTGACGCAGATCGGCCTCGACCAGCAGCACCGACGCGTCCGCTCCCTGGGCCAGCGCTCCGGCCAGGTTGATGGCGGTAGTGGTCTTCCCATCGCCCACGCCGGGACTGGATATCGCGATGACCGACAGATTGTCGGTCTTTCGTCGCTGCTCCACCACGTGACGAAGCGCCCGATACTGCTCGGCCTCCAACCCGGCCGGCGACACCAGGCTCACGAGGTGACCGTCGACTTCGCCAGATGCCGCCACGGAGGAACGGCGGGGCGGAGCGGGGACACGGCGGGTCGGTACGGCCGCCGGCGGAGCCGCAGTGGGGGGCGGCGGCGTGAACGGAGTCGGTGGCGGCGGAGTCGCCGGAGGCGCGGGCGTTGGGCCGGTCGGGGACAACGGGGTCGGCGGAGGGGTCCGCAACGCGCGGTCCCGCTGGGCTTGCTCGAGTGCTTTGGTGAACTTGCTCATCGTGCCATCAGGGTCCGGACCATCCGGGCAATGTCCGAGAGGTAGGTGGTAGAAAGGTCCATCGCGTGGGGCAGCAAAGACGGATGCGCGACGAAGGTCATCGCGACTCCGGCAATCAGGGCCGCAGAGGTACCGAGCAAGCCCCATCGCAGCGGGGTCATCCGCGACGGCCGCGCCCGACTCCGGCCGGTCCGGGCCCGGACCCTCGTCCTTCGCGTCTGCCGCGGCACCGCGCCGGCCTCGAGATAGCCGATCGCCTGCTCGACGATGTCCCGATCGATCCGTCTGGTCTGGTCGGCATAGCCGATCAGCAGGCAGTGGTCGCAGAGGGTATTCACGATCCGCGGGATGCCGTCCGCGTAGTCGGTGATGCGGGTGACCGCTTCCTCGGTGAAGATGCCCGCGTCGTTGGCTCCGGCTAGACGGAGGCGCGTACGCATGTAATTGCGCGTTGCGTTGCGGGTCATGCGTGGGATGGAGCAGAGCATGCCGATGCGCTGCTTGAGCTGCCGAAGCTCCGGGAGCTCGAGCCGGGCGAGCAGCTCCGGCTGTCCGACCAGAACGATCTGGAGGATCTTCTCTTTGGTGGTCTCGAAGTTCGACAGCAGCCGGATCTGTTCGAGGGTCTGGGGGTAGAGGTTCTGGGCCTCGTCCAGGATGAGCACCGTGTTCTGCCCGGTCCGGTGGCGCTCGAGCAGGAAGTTCTGCAAGGTCACCAGGCGCTGCGCGTGCGACTCCCCCGGCTTCTGGATCTCGAAGTCCTCGAGCATGTACTCGAGGAGGCCCTGGAACGGCAGCATCGAGTTCGAGACGTAGGCGACCGCGGTCGTGCTGTCCAGCTCGCGGCGAAGCGCCTGGAGCAGGGTGGTCTTGCCCATGCCCACCTCGGCGGTAATCAGGATGAAGCCCTTTCGCTCCTGGATGCCGTAGAGCAGCTGGGCGAGCGCCTCCCGGTGGCCCGGAGTCATGAACAGGAATTCCGGATCGGGAGTCACCCCGAAAGGATCCCGCTCGAGTCCATAGAACGGCAGGTAGATGGCCACGACGTCAGGTCCGGGCGGCGGCAGGTCTGGATAGCAGCTGGGCGAGCTGCTCGTTCCCGTGAGCAAAGAAGTAGGACGAGCCGGCCACCACGAGCACGCTCAGCACGACTCCAGTCGCGAGAAAGCGGAACCGCCACCGCTGCCGCCTCACGTCGTGATCGGTGAGGATCCTCGGGATGCTGACCAGCAGGGGAATCCCGACGTGTCCACGCAGGTCCGACGCGGAGTGAAAGGACGTGTCGAGCACTTCCGCCAGGATGACGGCCCCGGCCCCGAGCGCCAGCGACAGCACGATGCTCACGATCAGGAGGCGATCGCGCCGGGGCGCGGTCGGGCTGGCCGCGGGTACCGCCGAGTCCAGGATCTTGAACTGCTCGCCCTTCTGCCGCTGCTCCATGCTTTCGGCGAGCTGGGCCTCCTCGAACCGCCTGGTGAGGTTCTGGTACAGGTCCTTCGTGGTCTCGTAGTTCCGGGTCAGCTCCTGAAACTCCTGCTCGTTCTTGGGCGTCTCGTCGATCCGCGCCTGATAGGAGTCCATCGACTTGCGGAGTCGCTGCTCGTCGGTCTTGGTCAGCGCCAGCTCGGTCTCGGCGGACTTGAGCATGCCCTGAAGGCGCATGACCTCGGGGGTGGGGGGAATCTCGGCGGTCTTGGGCTTGGATTTCGGATCGGCCATCTGCTTCTCGAGGCGCGCGATCTCGTCCTTGATCTGGACGATGTCCGGCCACAAATCGGTGTACTTCATCCGCAACGCGACCAGTGCCTGACGGAGTCGGGCCAGCCGTACGTCGTCGGGCTCGGGGCCTCCCGCATCGATCCTGGCCTGCGCGAGCTGGGATGCCAGTTGATCCCGGCGCTCGGCGAGGCGGACCTGATTGTCCACGTTGCTCCGGAGCCGGGCGTTCAGCGAATCCAGTGCCGTGAGGTTGGCGGCCATCTGCTGGGGCAGTGAGCCCATGTTCCGACGGCGGAAGGCGCTCACCTTCGCCTCCTGCTCATCCAGCCGCTTCTGGGCCTCGCCGAGTTGGGCCCGCAGGAATTCGGCGGTGCCCGTGGCCTGGCGCTCCCGCGCCTTCAGGTTCTCCTCGATATAGAACGAGGCGAGTGTGTTGGTCACCTGGGCGACCGTCTGAGGATCGGCACCCCGGTACGACAAGGCGAAGGCGGTCGTGCTTCCGCCCTTCTTCGGGTCATTGCCTCGGAGGTCGATCTGGATATCCCGCCGCATCTGATCCACCGCCTCCTCGCTCGACGTGCGCGTGCGGAGGTTCGGATAGAGGCCGAAGCGCGTGATCAGGCTCTCGAGGCGTGAGCGGCTCAGGATCTCCTGGCTGATGGTCTGCAGTCGAATCTCGAGCTGGCTGGTCACGGTGGGGCGGACGAAAGCCTCGGGCACCTGCTGACGCTCGACCAGGACCAGGGCGGTGGACTGGTACAGATCCGGCAGCGCCATGATCGCGGTGAGCGTGGCGGTCAGCGGCAGGAGGCACACGATGATCCCCAGCCACTTCCGGCGCTTCCAGGCCGCGGAGATTCGCTCGAGCCCCGCTCCGCCCGATGGGCGCTCGTCGGCGTCTTCGAAGGTCTGGGCCGACGGGCTCACGGCCGATGGGCTCCCCGTCGCTCCCGATCCAGTCCGCTGTCCTTGATCTTGTAGAGCAGGGCGCGGTAGGAGATTTCCAGGAGCTTTGCCGCCCGCACGCGGTTCCACTGGGTCTGCTCGAGGGCTTGCAGGATCGCCTCTCGCTCCGCGACCTGGGCGGCCTTTCGAGCGATGTCCTTCAACGAGAGGCTGGCCGCCTTGGCCGGACGGGCAATGCCGTTCTCATCGACCGGCGGGGGCGCGCCGAACAACGGGCTACGTCGCAGGAGCGGATCGCCCAGCACGATCATCCGCTTGACCATGTTTTCGAGCTCACGCACGTTGCCCGGGAACCGGTGGTGCATCAGCCGCTGCAAGGTCTCGGGCGGCAGCCGCAACCCCTCGCGCCGAAACACCTGAGAGTAGCGCTGCATGAAGTACTCGGCCAGGACCGGGATTTCCTCCGGGCGCTCGCGCAATGGCGGGACCATCACCTGGATGACGTTCAGCCGGTAGTAGAGGTCTTCGCGGAACCGTCCGGCTGCCACCGCCTGCTCGAGATCCTGGTTCGTCGCGGCGAGGACGCGCACGTCCACCTTGACGGTGGAACGGCCGCCCACGCGGGAGAACTGGCCATCCTGGAGCACGTGCAGGAGCTTGCCCTGCAGAGCCGGATGCAGGTCGCCGATCTCGTCGAGAAAGATGGTGCCGCGATCGGCGGACTCGAACTTGCCGATCTTCAACTGGTGAGCCCCGGTGAACGCGCCCCGCTCGTGACCGAACAGCTCGCTCTCCAGCAATTCGCGAGGCACCGCGGCGCAGTTGACCTTGATGAACGGCCCGGTTTCCCGCACCGAGGCATCGTGGATGGCCCGGGCGACCACGTCCTTGCCCGCGCCGGTCTCGCCGCAGATGAGCACGGTGACGTCCACGCGGGCGGCCTGCTCGATGATCTCGCGGACCTCGCTCATCTTCGGGCTGCGCCAGAGGCCGACCTCGTCCCGGAGCCGCTTCCGGGCCTCGTCGTCGACCGTGCGCTCCCAGCTGCGGCGGGGACGGGCGAGGGCGCTCTTGATCACATTCTCGAGGTCGTCCGCAGAGAACGGCTTCTGGAGGAAATCGTCGGCGCCGAGGGCGGTGGCTTCGACCGCTCGCTCGCTGGCATCGGCGTCGGCGATCACCACGATCGCCCCGGGCGAGCCGCCCTGAATCTTCAGACGACGCAGGAGGTCCGTGACATTGTTCCCGAGGTCGAGCAGGCTCACGAGGAAGCGCCGCTGCGCAATCTCCAGCAGCGCGGACTCCATCGAGGCAGTACAGACCGGCTCGTAGCCCCATTCGCTGAGGGTACCGGCCAGGTGCTGCTGGGCGCTCGGTTCCGGGACAGCGACGAGCACGACTCTGTTCTTCATTGCATGGTTCTTTCGTCCAGGGGTTCGGGCGGCCTCTGTGAATAGCTGAGCATATGCGGTAGCGCGCTCAGAAAGAGCAAACACAGTGCCAGTGGCCTCCCTGGAGGCACCTGCCAAATACTTGATCTATCGTATCAGATCGGGCTCCAGAGCCGGCACTGGTCTTCACTTATTGGGAAATCGACTTCCTTCCTGACACTCTCGGCCCGAAACAGGCCGACCCTGCGTCATGATATCGATAGTTTGCTAGTTAAATCATGGACTTATACGACGACATGTGAGACGGTGATCTCTCGCATCTGTTGCGTAGAGTGCGAAGGAATGTGCTAGCGCCTTCATGCTGGCCCTTCCCTTCACTCCATGTCGCAAGACGCCAACCTAGTCCTGCACAGATCGTGAGAGAGATTCTCGTTATCTTCTCGGATATTACACGACGACCCGCCAGGCCTGATCCCGGCTTGCCGGATCAGCGGAGGACGTTCATGGCCCCTCAGGAAGACTATGCACAAGTGAGTTGCACATAGTATCAGGGTGAAATCGCGCGGAACTCCGTGACGCATTCGACGGGGTAGAAGTTGCCCGACCGGACAGGGCCCGCGGCCGCCACATTCTTGCAAAGTGGCCCGCTCGGCAGAAGAACTTACCGCCGCTTCAGTGTAAGTCTTACACCAAGATTGGCGGCATTACTTCGGAAGGTCGCCGTTCCTCGGCCTCTGAAGCAGCACGTCGAGGGCCTGGACGCGGTTCGCCAGATCGCCGAAGGCGTCGACCAGCTCGGCGCGGTCCGCTTCCACCGCGTGCAGGCGCTGCCGGATCCTGCTCACCTCTTCCCGCAACGCCTCGTTTTCACCCTCGAGAGTGTGTTTCCGCGCCTGCAAGCCCCGGATCTCGTCGAGCGTCTCCAGACACAGGCTGAAGAATCGTTGACCGTCAGACAGCCAGCGCACCAGATCGGACGACGCGCCCTCGCTCACGGCCCGGGCGACCCGCCCTGGCGGGAGCGCCTCCAACGGCGAACCGCCGCCCCGCTGCAGCGAATGACGCGACCGGGAGGTGCCGCGAGGCAGGTAGCCGGGGGTCAGGTCCAGCACCTCGGCGATCCTGGAGTACGCGACGGCTGCGGACACGTGCGCCTCCTTGACCAACTCCGCGCTGTCGGCCCCGAAGAGGTCCACCGCTCTGCCGTCCGCGGGCATGACTGCGCTGCTGATGTAACGGATGCGCTTCCCCTCCGCCTTGAGCTGCAGGCAGGCCGACGCGATGTCCCGCTGGTCGACACGCAGTCGCTCCGGGGGGACGCCGCTGAGATCTCGCTCGACCACGAAGAGAGCCATTCGATGCCTGGCCGAGATGCTAGCCGAGTCGGCTTCTCCACGCAATCCTTGCACCCGCTTTTCGCTCGCGTCATCGATCGGCACGCCCCCGCGTCAAGTTCACGCTTGTGTGGAGCGAACTCGCTCATCTATTCTCGTAGATGAGCTTCATTTGGAGGGCGCACATGAGCAAACATCTGATCGACCTTCCCGCCGCTGAACGAGACGAATTCTCCTTTCGTCCGCTGGTGAGCAAGCACCGGATCCATGATCTCAATCTCGTCGGCGACGACGAGCTGATTGCCCTGCTCGACACATATCCGCGCGAGCGGCTACAGGCCTTCACGATGGGAACAGACCGGTGTCGGCGCGACGACTGGCACTACGTGGATGCGTCGGCGGCCTCCGGGAAGGAGATCTTCACGGCGGTGCTGCGCGGCCGGCTCTGGCTGAACCTGCTTCGAGTCGATCTGGTCGATCGGCGTTACGGCGATGTCATCCGCCAGCTCACCAGCGATCTGCAGGAGCAGTGCAAGCGGCTCGGCCTGCTCTCGATCAACTTCGGCACGCTGTTGATCTCGTCGCCGAGTGCGATGGTGTACTACCACTTCGACGCGAATCACCAGGCTCTGTGGCACCTCCGCGGATCGAAGCGCATCTGGCTCTATCCCGCGTGCGACGAGCGGTTCGCCTCGCGCGAGATCATGGAGCAGATCTTCAGCGGCACCTACGACTACGATGAGGAGATCCCCTACGCGCCCGAGTTCGACGACCACGCGGTCGTGTATCAGCTGGAGCCCGGCGATGTCGTCTCATGGCCTCAGAACGCGCCCCACCGGATCGAGAATCTCGACACGCTGAACGTGTCACTCTCGACCGGCTTCGTCACCGATGCGGCCGATCGCCGCCACCTCATCTACTCGGCGAACTATCTCTTCCGCCGCCGCTTCGGACTTCCGACGGTATCCACTCGCGAGTCCGGGCTGGCCGCGTCGGCGAAGTGCGCTGCGTATCGGTTGTTCCGCCGCGCCGGCTGGTTGCCGAAAGGGAAGGGGGCGGCCCGGAGCTATCCGAAGAACCTGCAGGTGGATCCGGTGGCGCCGCTGGGCTTCAGCCCGGTGGGGCGCTGAGAGTCTCTGGCCTATTCCAGCAGCCGGGCCGCGGCATGTGCCAGGAGCGCATCGTCACTGGTGCCGTCGGTCGGGAAGCACGCGAAGCCGAGACGCACATCCACCGATGAGCCCGCACCGCGGCCTTCGCGCCCCCCGGTCGCGACGAACACCTTGCGGATGCCATCTCGAATACGGTCGGCGATGAGGGACGTCTCGCTCTCCGGAGTGTGGACGAGCAACACCGCGATGTCCCGGCCGATGCTCCCGACGAAGTCGGTGGCCCGCAGCATGTCGGCGACGTGCCGCCGGACGCCGGACTCGAGATCGGCGTCCTCAACTCCCGGGCCGCTGGCTCGGATCAGACAGAGGGACAGGAAGTCCTGGTAGCGGGTACAGCGCAGCAGCTCCAGCGTGAGCAAATGACGGAATTCCGCCTCACTGAACGTCCGAGGAGCGCTCTCGGCTTCGGTCATCGTTCACCTCGCCCGTGGCCGCAAGGATCCCATCGGAGGCCGAGTCTAGCACGCTCCACCCCGGGCGCCGCGGAAGCCAGTGGGACGACCCGGATTCGATCGGAATGCGTCACAGCCGTGGAGCGTCTTTCATCCCGTGGATAGCACCAAGAGACGGCGGCGGACATGCCTCGTCGCGGAGGGCGCTCGCCGGCAAGCGGGTTGCCGGATACGCGTAGCGGCCCTGCTCGTGACGCTCCTGGTGTCCGCGATGCCTCTGGCGCCTGCCCGGGCCGCCGAAATCGGCCCCGGTGGGGATCTGTGCGCGGCCATCAATACGCTGCAGCCGGGCGACGAGCTGGTCCTGGCTCCCGGCGACTATTCGGGGCCCTGCACGATTCAGCGTGGCGGGCGCGCCGGCGCGCCGATCGTGGTTCGCGCGGCCGACCCCGGACAGAGGCCGCGCATCGTCTATCGGGGAGCCTCGGCCAACGTGCTGGACGTCAAGGCCGACCACGTGACCGTCCGGGGCCTGGCCTTCGGCCCGACCGCTCCCGGCGTCGACGGCGTCCGCGTCTTCGCGCGAGCCGGGGTGAGCGTCACCGATTGCGAGTTCGACGGCCTGGGCGGCATCGCGGTCGCGGCCAACCACACGAGCATCGCCGGCCTGTCCGTGCTCCGCAATGTCATCACCAATTCCGGCTCCACCGGCATGTACTTCGGCTGCCACGAGGGCGTGGAGTGCGTGGTATCCGGACTGCGGGTGGAGGACAACTTCATCGAGCACGTCAACGCCTCCGAACCGGAAATCGGCTATGGGCTGCAGGTCAAGCTGAACTCGACCGGCGTCATTCGCAGCAACGTGATCGTCGACACCAAGGGGCCCGGGATCATGGTGTACGGGGCTCGCGACGGACTCCGCAGCAATCTCGTGGAGCGCAACGTCGTCATGGGCTCCCGGACCAGCTCGGGCATTGTCATCGGAGGAGGGCCCGCGATCGTGCGCAACAACGTGGTGCTGTTGAACCGCGAGGCCGGCATCGGCCTCGAGGACTATGGAGGCCGAGGGCTGCTACGATCCGTCATCGTGGCCCACAACTCCGTGTACAAGAACACCGGAGCCGGTATCCTGATCCCGGAGGGCAGACCGCTCCGGGACATCGTGATCAGGAGCAATGCCATCCAGGCCCGGGCCGGGACTACGACCTTGCCCGGCGCGCGACCTGAGATCGACATGATGGGAAACGTGGATTGCACGTGGGCGCCCTGCTTCGTCGATCCCGACCGCCTGGATTTCTCCCCGCTGATGGGCTCGCTGCTCTCGATGCCGGGCTCGATGCGCCCCGGTCCCTGGTTGCCCGCCGACGATTTCTTCGGGGTGCCGCGAGGGCCATTGCCGACGGTCGGCGCGGTGGAGCGCAAGGCGAAGCCGATTCGGGTCACCCCGTGAGCCGCGGACCGAGCGGTCGAGCGAGCCGGAGACCCATCGGCCGGCGCCTGGCGATCTGGGGCGCGGCGACGTGCCTCGTGGCGGTCTTGTCGCTGGCGGCCTGGCCGGGGGCCGAGGGCGCGCCGGACGTGCTCGACCAGCTGAAGCCGGGCGAGTGGTACGAGGTGCCGAACTCGAAGCTGCGAGCGGTGCTTCCGTCACCTCCGTCGATGGGAACGCCCACGTCCATCATGAGCGCGTGGACCGGCGGGGTCTGGGACCCGGTGCGGGAGGCGCTCATCCTTCCCGGGAACGGCGGCCACGGCGACTATGGCGGCAACGAAGTGTACGCGTTCTTCCTCTCGTCGCTGGCGTGGCAGCGCCTGACCGACCCGTCGCCGGTGCATCCTCCGAACCGGACGATCGAGGCCCTGCCGGACGGCCGGCCCGCTTCGCGCCACACATACGGAGGCGTGAGCTTCCTGCCGGAGGTGGACAAGGTGTTCGTCACCGGCGGGTCACTGTGGGGCGATGGCGGCGGCAGTCGCGGCGCGTGGATGTTCGACGTGCCATCGCGCACCTGGCAGCGTCGGGCCGACGCGCCGGGCTCGCAGGTCACCGCGATGACCGCCTACGACCCGGTGACGAAGCTGGTGTTCTCGCTCATCCAGAACGGACGGCTCGTCGCCTACGATCCGGCCAAGAACTCGTGGAGCGAGCGGGGATCGGCCGGCACGTGGGCCGAGTACGATCCGGCGCGCACGATGGTGCTGCACCCGGGTCGACGCACGCTGGTGGTGGTGGGCGGTGGCAAGACGACGACATTCGACATCTCCCGCTCCTACGCCTCGATCCAGCCCCTGAGCACGACGGGAGGGGACCCGATCGTCAACGCGCAGGGCCCGGGTCTGGTCTACGATCCGGTCACCGACCGGATCGTCGGGTGGGCGGGCGGCGGGGACGTCTACAGCCTTGATCTCGCCAGCCGCACCTGGACGCGTCAGGCGCCGGCCAGCCCGGCGGTCCCGGGGCCGGCACCGAATCAGGGCACCTATGGCAAGTGGCAGTACATTCCATCGAGTAACGCGTTCATCGCCGCCACCCGGATCGATGAGAGTGTCTGGCTCTACCGGTTGTCGGAGGGGCGCCGATCCGAGGGCGAGCGCGGTCTGGCGCGCCGGCTGCTCGGGTACCTCTTTTCCAAGGCCACGCCGGTCGTGCGCGCGGCCGAGAAGGACGCCGCGTCGGAGCAGCCGGTCGCGGCCGGCAGCAAGATCGATCTGCCCCTGCGGACCTGGGTCAGCCGCCCGTTGCCCACCGGGACCTCGGGCCCCAGCCCCATCCCGAGAGGCAGCAAGCATACCCGGCTGCTGTACGACTCGCGACGGGGACGAATGGTCCTGACCGGTGGTGACTACGTCAACGCGTACATCTCATCCAACGGCAGCCAGTTGGTCTGGGCCATCGACCTCGCGTCGGGGCCGGCGCCGTCGTGGACGCTGATCGGCCCCTGGTGCAATGGGCCGGTGCAGCCGGGCCGACCGGACACCGTCGGGTGGGTCTACGACTCCAAGCGCGACCAGGGGGTGCTCGTACCCGGCTACGTCTTCGCCAATGAAGGGGCGTCGTCTCGCTGCGAAGGGGTCAGCGACTCGAAAGAATCGATGCTCTTCGATTTCTCGACCAACAAATGGAAGGTGGCGCCGTATGGCCCGCCGCCTCACGGCTGGGGCGGCGATATCGGCAGCAGCTTCGCAGTGTACGACCCGGTATCGGACTCGGTGATCCGCTTCCGCTGGGACAGCCGCAACCTGGTCGAGGTGCTGTCGCTCGCCAAGAACAAGTGGAGCGTCTTCGATCCGGGCCGCGGCAGCGATCCCAACCGCGATCAGCCCGCGATCGACGTGCAGGGACGCAATGTCTACGTGCTCAGCCGGCGGCTGGGCGCGCTGCTCCGCTACTCGATCCCGAAAGAGGGAATCGTCGACGTGATCCCAGTGCCGAAGGCGGCCCGGCTTCCTCAGGAGGCCGACTACGAGACGCACCTCGCGTTCGATCCCATCAATCGCGTGGTGCTGTATCCGAACACCCTGGACTACGGCGGACGCGTCCTCGGGCTCGGGATCTATCACGTGGACAGCAAGAAGTGGGAGTGGGAGCCGACGCCGGCCAGCGGACACCCCGTGCAAGGCAATGTCGTCGGCTTCGACGTGGCCAACAACGTGATGATGCTCTATGGCGGCAAGCAGGGCGAGGACATCGACCCGCCCACCGTGTTCTGGCTCTACCGCTACGGCAACGGCGCTCCTGGAATCGCCGCGCCCCGATAGGCCCGACGCTGCGCCCTCAAGCCTGGGGGGCGGTCAGCGTCGCGAGATGCTCGTCCGCGACGCGAGAGATGACGTAGCGGTGCTTTCCCGACGGTAGCGGGGGAATGCTGGCCACGAGCTCCAGCTCCACCGCGATCTCTCCTTCGAAGAGACCCTCCAGCTTGGCCACGATCTGATCGGTCGCCGTCGCCGGAAAGCCGACGTCTGGGGCCACGGTGACGCGGACCAGATCCACGCGCTCCTGTATCAGCTGAAACTGACGGATCCCCGGAACCTCACGCAGCACGTAGATGGCCGCGAGCGCGTGCATGACCCTGCCGCCCCGCGTGACGAGGAAGTCGGTGCGCCGTCCTTCCACGCTCCTCAAGCGAGGCAGCGCGCGGCCGCAGCCGCACGCCGCGCGCTCGAACGCCCCGATATCGCCGGTGCGATAGCGGATGATCGGCATGGCGAAGGAGTGGGTATTGCTCACGACGATCTCGCCGCGGTCGCCGTCGCTCTCCCCGGGCGTGGGTAGGATCTCAACCGTGACCGCCTCCACCGGGATATGAAGGCCGCCGCTCGGACACTCCGTGGCCATGAGAGCGGCGTCTCGACACCCGTACTCGACGGACACCGGACAGCCGAAGACCGAGCCGATCAGGGCGCGCTGGAAGTCGTAGAGCGGCTCGGCGGTGGTGAACACCGCGCGCACGCTCCCCGGATCCGGCCGCCAGCCCTCGCGGCGCAGATACCCCGCGAGCAGGGCGAGCGCGCTCGCGTAGCCGAAGAGCTTCTGCGGCCGGTACTGGCGAACCACTTGCGCGTAGCGCGCGAGCGTGGCTTCGCCCAGGTCGAAGGCGGACAGGAACTTCGAGTTGATGAGGCGATCGCGCAGGGTTCGCACCCGGTCCTGCTTGGTGGACTCGATCGGCGAGCCCCACAGCGCGATCTCGCGCGTGCCCGGTCCCGCGTCATACCAGCGGTGGCAGCGCAGTCGAATCGCGTCGGCGAGGGCCGCCCGCTCGCGGTCCACCAGCACGGTGACCGGCGAGCCGGTGGAGCCGCCAGTACTCATGGCCTGCACCCCCCGCCGGCGTCGGCGGGGCTGCAGCTCGGCGAAGTGCCGCCGCAGATCGTCCCGGGTGAGATACGGGATGCGGGAGAAGTCTTCGAACGACTGGATCCGGCTCGGCTGGAGCCCGTGCTCGTCCAGTAGTCGCGTGTAGTACGGGACCTCCCGGTAGGCAAAGTCGAGATGTCGCCGGAGGGAGCGAAATTGCAGCTCGCGGAGCGCCTCCCCGTCGAGCCACTGGCTCTTCTCCAGCTCTCGAAGCAGGGCGTAGGTCGGCTTGCCCTTGATCCACTCCTGCAACGGGAACATCACCCGGTCGACCACCGCGCGGTGCATCAACTTCGCCGCCCCGCGGCAGTACGCGCCGCCTCCGCGCCATCGGCCGTCGCGCCGCCCGGAACCAACCGGGTCAGCTCCTCGAGTACCTGGTCGGCGGTGGCGTCCCAGGAGTGACGGCGGGCGTGGTCCGCGAGCGTCTCCGCTTCCCAGCGCCGGTCGAGCACGTCCAGGAGGGTCCGCTCGAGCGCCGGGCCGTCGCCATAGGGAGCCAGCAGCCCCAGGTGCTCGCCGGTGACGATCTCGGCATTGCC
Organism: Candidatus Methylomirabilota bacterium; assembly: GCA_035315345.1. NCBI lineage: Bacteria > Methylomirabilota (SeqCode) > Candidatus Methylomirabilota bacterium. The sequence goes on along the minus strand of DATFYA010000193.1, from coordinate 33,597 downwards.
GCCCACGCGGGTGCTCACCACCGGCCGACCGCACGCCAGCGCTTCGAGCAGCACGTTGGCCCAGCCTTCCGACCGGGTCGCCAGGCAGAAGAGGTCCGCCGCTCCCATCCAGCGCGGGATCTCGTCGTGGGCGCGCTCGCCGGCCAGAAGCACGTGCGACTCCAGCCCGCGATCGCGGATCATCCGCTCCAGAACGGGCCGGTAACTGTTGCCGGGCTGTCCGCCTCCCACAATGACGTAGAGGAGATCCGGGTGCCGCTCCCGGAGCGCGGGGAGGATCTCGATGACGTGGTGATGCCCCTTGCCCTCGTTGAGCCCGCCGATCGACAGGATGATTCGCCGATCCAGCGGAAGCCCCAGCGCCTCCCGGGCCGCGACGCGGCTCATGGGGAAAAACCGCTCGGTATCCACCCCGTTCGAAATGACCCGGATCTGCTCGCCGGGCACGCCGATCGCCATCGCGGTGTCCTTGAGCGAGCGGCTCACCGAGATGACCCGATCCGCGGCTCGCAGCGCCCAGCGAAGCTGAGGACGGTGGAGGGGATAGCCAGCCAGGCGCACGATGCTACCCCGGAGGGTGACGGTCACCGGGCACCGCAGCAGCTTGGCGAGTAGCACGGCGCCGACCCCATCCGGGTAGTCGAACTGCGCGTCGATCACGTCGAACGGAAAGCGCTGCCGCAGCCGCAAGAGGACCGGCAGGAGCGAGGCTGCGTAGAGCAGGCCATCCAGCTGCTTGAAGTGCCGCGGGATGCAGAAGAAGCGCGGATGGTGGATCGGCGGCAGGCCCGGCAGTGTCTCAAGAGGAGAGATCCCACTCCACCGGTCTCCCCGGATGAGCCGATTCATCGGGAACCACGGCAGGGGCGCGATCACCTGAACCTCGCAGCGACGAGCGACCCGCCGCACACGCTCCCGAACGAAGACTCCGAACGCGGGCTGACGCGGGTTCGGAAAGACCGAGCTGAGGACCAGGACGCGAGGCGGCATACCGTCAGCGAGAATGCGCCGCCGCGGCGGTGGCGGGCTCGAACCCGTAGATCGCCGGATACCGTGACACGACTCGATCCCAGGTGCGCTCGGCGCGCACGTGCTCCCGGGCCCGCGCGCCGAGCTTGGCGCACAGCGCGGGATCGGAGGCCAGATTCACCGCCTCCCGCACGAAGGCCGCCGCGTCATCGGCCCGGAAGAGCAGCCCGGTCGTGCCGTGCTCGATCAGCTCGGCGAGGCCACCCACGTCGCTGGCCAGGACCGGGAGCCCGGCGGCCATGGCCTCGAGCGGCTTCAGCGGAGTCACGAGCTCGGTGAGCCGCATGCGTCGGCGCGGGCACACGAATACGTCGATCAGCGAGTAGTAGTCGGTGACCCGGTTGTAGGGCACTTGTCCGGCAAAGATGACGCCGTCCACCGCGGCGGCGCGGAGAGCCGCCTCGTCCTCGCCGCCGCCGACGAGAAGGATCCGTGCGCCCGGGATGCGCTCGCGCAGGGCCGGGAACGTCTCGACCAGGAACCGCAGACCCTCGTAGTGGTAGAAGGAGCCGATGAAGCCGAAGACCGGCCCATCGGTGAGGCCGAGCCGCTGGGCCAGCGCCTCGTCACGTGGGGCCGGGCTGAAACGGTCGGCGTCAACGCCGTTCGGCACCACGTGGATGCGGTCCGCCGCGATCCCGCGGCCGATGACCTCCTGTCTCATCGCGTGCGCGATGACCACGACGCGCGTCGCCTGCCGGAAGGCGAGGGTCTCCAGCGCGCGGGTGATGCGGTAGCGCACCGAGTTCTCACGGGTGGTTCCGTGGTCGACCGCCGCGTCCTCCCAGAAGGCCCGCGACTCGTAGACTGCGGGCAGGCCCAGCCGTCGGGCCGCCCAGATGGCGGGCAAGCCGTTCAGCACGGGCGAGTGAGCGTGGAGGACCTTCACGTCCTCCGCCCGGGCGACATCCCGGATGCGTCGCGCGAAGCGCGCCATCATCGCCAGCTCCGAGGCGTAGGGCAGGGTGCGCTTGCGGGTCGGCCGCTGCGTGCGGTAGTAGGGAATGCCGTTCCGCGTCTCGCAGGGGGGGCCGCCCCGTGGATGCTTGGGTGATGTCAGCACCACCGGCTGGAATCCCAGTCGGCGCTGGAACGTGATGATGTTGTGGCTCCGAGTGCTGTAGCCGCTCATGACGGGAAGCGAATGATCGAGGATGTGCAGCACCCTCATGAGCGAGCCTCCCGGGCTCGGCCGACGAGCCACACCGCGTGCGCCAGCGCGCGTGCCAGAGCCGGCACCCGGTTCACCGCCATCTGGATCGGTCCCGCCTGAAGCAGCCGTCCCAGGCCCGGCAGCTGACGAGGCGGCAAACAGAGCGCCGCCTCCTGCTCGACACGGATGCCGTGATCCGACAGCCAGCGGGTGACTTGAGCGGGATTGTACGTGACAACCCGCGGCGGCATGCCCCTCAGCCGTTGATAGGCTCGCCGCGCCATCGCCACCGCCGCCCTGCTGTTCAGCACTTCGACGACGAGCCGCCCGCCCGGGCGCAACACCCGGGCGATCTCCTCGATGGCCCGCCGCGGCTCGGCGAGCGCCTGTAGCACACCGATGGAGACGACCAGGTCGAGGCTGCCGGAGCGGCATGGCAGCGCGTAGGCTTCCCCCGCCACGTACGATCCCTTACCGCCGGAATCTGCCGCGATGGCCCGACCAAGCGTGGCCAGCGAGTAGTCCAGCCCGACCGTCCGGTACCCGAGGCCGGCCAGCCACCGCACGTACGTGCCGGCGCCGCAGCCGAGCTCAAGCGCCGTGGCCGGGGACCCCGAGGGGGGTGGCTCGATGAGCCGCTGGAACAGCTCGACCCGGCGACGGAGGCCTTCGGCCGACCAGCCAGAAATCTGAGCCTCGTCGGTGTAGAGGTGGCCGTAACGCTCGAAGCGAGCCCGCCACTCGGTCTCGAAACGGCTCATACGGTCACCGGCCCGTGCTCGGTACCCCGATCCAGGAACGTGCGGCTCCACAGCTCGAGCATCATCACCGACCAGAGCTGGGGCGCGTGGTTGCCGATGCCCCCTTGATGTCGTCGCCACAGGGCCCGCAACCGCTCCGGCCGAATGAAGCCTCGCCCGAGTGAACGCGGCGCGAAGAGCAGGTCCTGGGCGAGGTCCCGCAGGTCCGAGCGCAGCCACCGGGCGAGAGGGATCTCGAACCCTTGCTTCGGGCGATAGATCGCGGACTGAGGAACGCGACCTTCCAGGTAGCGCTTGAGGAGGTACTTGGAGGTGCGGCCGCGGTACTTCAGGTCGGACGGCACCGTCGCGGCAAATTCGATCACCCGCTGGTCCAACAGAGGCGAGCGAATCTCGAGGCCATGGGCCATGCTCATGCGGTCCACCTTCACGAGCATGTCGTTGGCCAGCCAGGTCTTGAGGTCGACGTAGAGCAGCCGGCTCAGATCGTCCAGCCCCCGGGTGCGCTCGAAGTGTCGCGAGAAGGCGGTGAAGGGCTCGTGGCCGCGCAGCTGCCCCTGCACCTCCGGCGACAGCAGGGCGGCCTTCTCGTCGTCACGAAGGAGGCACAGATCGGCGAAGTACGCGCGCTCGAAGCTGATGCCGAGGTTCTGTAGGAAATAGCGGGCCCGCAGCGGGCGGGGAAGCCAGTCGGCCTTGGGATACACGCGGCCGAGCGGACCGAGCACGCCATGGCGCAGCCAACCGGGGAGCCGTCGCCGCAGCCGGGCTTCCGAGCGATTGAGGCCGTAGCGGCGCTGGTAACCGGCGAAGACCTCGTCACCGCCGTCCCCGGATAGCGCGACCGTCACCCGCTCCCGAGCGGCCTTGGCGACATAGTACGTGGGCAGGGCGGACGAATCGGCAAACGGCTCATCCAGATGCCAGGCCAGCCGGGGGAGAACCTCCGCCGCGCGGGCCTCGACCATGACTTCGTGGTGATCGCTGGATACCGCCTGGGCCACGGCCCGCGCGTGCTCGAGCTCGTTGAAGGTCTGCTCGCGGAACCCGATGCTGGTGGTGACCACGGGACGCCCGGAGAGGCGGGTCATCGCCTCGACGACGGCGCTCGAATCGACGCCACCGCTCAGGAAGGCCCCGATCGGTACATCGCTGACCAGTCGGTCGCGGACCGCTTCGCCGAAGACGTGTCCCAGCTCCTCGAGGGCTTGATCCTCGCTTCGGGAGACAGGGCCGGTGATCGGCACGTCCCAGTACTCGGCGGTCTGGATCGTGCCGTCCTGCCACACCATGAAATGGGCCGGCCGAAGCTGGAAGACGCCCTGGAGGATCGTCAGTGGCGCCTGGACCGCGCCGAGCGACAGGTAGGCATCGAGCGCCTCGAGATTGACCGCCCGCTTGAGCGAGGCGTCCTGCAGGATGGCCTTGAGCTCGGACGCGAACAGGAGGCGCTCGCCGTCCTGCCAGTAGTAGAGCGGCTTCTTGCCGACGCGGTCCCGCGCGAGAAGCAAGCGTCGGTTGTCCTCGTCCCAGAGGGCGAAGGCGAACATCCCCTGAAGGCGCTCCACGCATCGTGACCCGTATTCCTCGTAGGCGTGCACGATCGCCTCGGTGTCGGAGCGCGTGGAGAAGCGATGGCCCCGGGCTTCCAGCTCCTGACGCAGCGCCTGGAAGTTGTAGATCTCTCCGTTCAGGATCACCGCCTTGCGCCCATCTTCGCTGAAGATCGGCTGGTCGCCGGTCGCGAGGTCGATGATGCTGAGCCGGCGGTGCCCCAGGGCCGCTCCGGGCCAGGTCTGGAGCCCCTGCGCGTTCGGCCCGCGGTGAGCGAGAGCCGCGGTCATCCGCTCCAGCAGGTCACGGTCGAGGGGATAACGCGGATCAGCGTGCACCAGGCCGGCGATGCCACACATGGCTATGCCTCCCCGGCCTGCGGGGCCCGGCAGAGGGACGTGTAGAGGCCACGATGAGCTTGAGCCATCCGGTCGAGGGAGAAATGCTGAAGGACTCGCTCCCGCCCCGCCTTGCCCTGTTGGCTCCGGAGATACGAATCGGAGACGTAGACGCGCAGGGCCGCCTCCAAAGCGTTGGGGTCGCCCGACGGGACCAGGCGACCGGTCACGTCGGGCTCGACCAGCTCGGGATTGCCGCCGACGTCCGTCGCGATCACCGGGAGGCCGGTGGCCATGGCCTCGAGAATCGTGTTGGACATGCCCTCGGCGCGCGACGGCAGCACGAAGACGTCGAGCGCCCGGAGCAGCGTGGGAACGTCACGGCGCTCTCCGAGGAGCCGAACCCGGTCCGAGAGGCCGCGCTGCCTGATCTCGCTCTCGAGCGCCGAACGGGAAGGGCCCTCGCCCACGATGGCCAGGATCGGGCGTGCCTCGGATCCGGCGAGGCCCGAGAAGGCCGTGATCAGACCAGCGTGGTCCTTGACCGGATCGAGCCGCCCGATGGTCCCGACCACGGCGGCCGCAATCGGCAGACCCAGCGCCTCTCGCGCCTCGGCCGAATCGCCCGGGCAGAACCGGCTGGTGTCGACTCCGTTGTGGATCGTGACCACCTTGTGGGCCGGAATCCTCACGGTCGCGATCAGCCAGCGCCGTAGATCGAACGACACGGTGACGAACCGAGAAACCAGCGGCGACAGGAGGCGCCGCAGACGATTACGCCGTGGGTCGAGGCCGCCAGGATCCTTGGCCTCGCGCCCATGCTCGCCGTGCACCAGCGTCCGGATGCCGACCAACCGAGCCGCGACCACCGTGTCCAGGGCGCCCCAGTTGCGAGAGTGGACCACGTCGGGACGAAGGCTCCGCAGGAGCCGCCCGAGTCGGAGCACCGCCCCGAGATCCATGCCGGCCCGTTTCCCGATGCAGTGAACGGCGACGGAGGCGGGCAGGCGCTCGCTGAGCGGTCCTCGTGCGCTCATCGCGACGACGGTGTGGCGGAGGCGGTCGCGGGTGGCGTTGATGAGGTTCACCACCCCGTTCTCCATGCCGCCGACGGCGAGCGAATCGAGCACATGGACCGCGTGAATCATCGGTCCAGCCATCGACGGGCCCATTCCTCGAGGCAGAGCAGCGCCCAGATCTGGCTGGAGCGGTCCCGCGCGCCGCTCTGGTGCTCGTCCAGCACCGCGGACACCGCGCGGGGATCGAGTAGACCGCGCTCGCGGGTTCGTCGTCCCTCCAGCACCTCCCGAGTATAGGCGCCCAAGTCCCGACGGAACCATTCGGCGAGGGGGACGCCGAAGCCCATCTTGCGGCGGCTGAGCGTCTCCGGGGGCAGCCGATCGGCCATCGCCTTCTTCAAGATCGCCTTCCCCGCGCCGTTCTGGAACTTCAGCCCGGTCGGCATGGTCGCCACGAACTCCATCAGAACGTGGTCGAGCAGCGGCACCCGGCTCTCCAGCGAGACGAGCATGCTGGCCTTGTCGACCTTCGTGAGGATGTCCTCTGGCAAATAGCACCGCACGTCGATGGACTGAAGCGTCGACGCGTAGTCGGGCGCCCCGGCCGCCGCGCTCAGCGTGTCGAACAGCCTTGGAGTCACGCAGGGGCTTACCTGCTGCCGAGCGTCCGCGGAGAGGATGCGCCGCAGACCCTCGCTCCGCTGGAAGGCCATGAGCCGGAAGTAGCGCGCGACGGGGTCGGATCCCAGCATTTCGAGATAGCCGTGCCCACGGAGGGTGTCCGGAGACAGCCGCGCGGCCCAGCGAAAGAGCGATCGGGCCAGCACGCCCGGAAACCGGTCGAGTCGGTCGTGGAGGGCCAGCGCACGCACGTATCGCGAGTAGCCGAGGAAGTTCTCGTCGCCTCCGTCGCCGGATAGGGCAACCGTGACGTGCTCCCGGGTGATCTTCGAGACGAAATACGTCGGAATGGCCGACGAGTCCGCGAAGGGCTCGTCGAATTGCCAGACCAGCTTGGGCAGGACCTCGAGGGCATCTGGCTTGACCACGAACTCGAAGTGCTGGGTGCCGTGGTGCTGGGCGACCCGCCGGGCATGGGCCAGCTCGTCGTGGCTGGCTTCGTCGAAGCCGATGGCAAACGTGCGGACGTCCCCGCGCGTCGCCCCGGCCATGAGGGCTACCACCGTTCCGGAATCCATCCCGCCGCTGAGAAAGGCCCCGATGGGGACGTCGCTGACCAGGTGACTGCTGACGGCGTCGTGCAGATGCGCCCGCAGCCCTTCCAGCCACTCGGCTTCGCTCCGGCGGGCGTCCGGCTCGAAGCGAAGGTCCCAGTAGCGCTGAACCGTGGGCTCCCCCCCGTCGAGGCCGACGGTCAGGAAGCAGCCGGGCGGCAGCTTTCGGATGTCCGCGAAGATCGTCCGCGGGCTCGGGATGTAGTGGAGCGTGAGGTAGTCGCGGAGGGCTTCCCAGTCGATGCGGCGAGGGACCGACCGGTCCTCCAGGATCGCCTTGGGCTCCGAGGCGAAGAGCAAGCGCTGGCCGTCCCACGCATAGACGAGCGGCTTGATGCCCACGCGGTCCCGCCCCAGGAAGAGGCGATGCCGCCGCTCATCCCAGATCGCGAAGGCGAACATGCCTCGGAGCTGGCGCAGGCAATCGACGCCGTACTCCTCGTAGGCGCGCAGGATCACCTCGGTGTCGGACGCGGTCCGGAAGCGCCAGCCGCGGGCTTCCAGCTCGCGCCGCAGCTCCCGGAAGTTGTAGATCTCGCCGTTGAACACCACGGTGACCGCGCCGTCCTCGCTCGACATTGGTTGATCGCCCGTCACCAGGTCGATGATGGCCAGCCGCCGGTGGCCGAGGCCCACCGGCCCGCGTCGGAAGAAACCGTCTCCGTCGGGACCGCGGTGAGCGAGGCACGCGGTCATCGCCTGGAGCGGCTGCTCGCCGACCGTGTCGCCGTTGCGCAGGAAGAGGCCGGCGATGCCGCACATGGCTATGCTTTCGCGAGGGCCGGCGCGCCCGACGGCTCCAGAGCGGTCGAAGGTTCGGGAGCCGGTGCGGGAGCCTTCATGAGGGTTTTCAGGATCACGGTGATGACGACCTGGTGATAGAAGAGGTCGAAATACGACATGCTCAGGAATGCCCCGCTCACCGCATAGGCGAGGACGCTGACTTCCAACATCTGGGCGCAATTGCAGATCCACTGCTGACTGGGCTCCCGCCGAGTCTTCCAGATGATCCGCCGGAGGCTCAACAATGTGGAGGCGATGAGCGCCACGAAGAGCGCGAGGCCGGTGAACCCATGCTCGCCCAGAACCTGGAAGTAGATGCTGTGGGCGTCGAGGGCGTTCTCGGCGTACTTGTAGCCCGGCATGTACGCCTCGTAGATGTCCTTCGAGAAGGTCCGGAAGCCGCCTCCCATGATGGGATAGTCCTTGGCCAGCTCCCGAGCGACGTACCACGAGTTCAAGCGCTGATTCGCAGAGACGTCCTGTTCATAGGTCTCGATCGTGCCCATGCGCTCCAGCCACTGCCTGGGCATCACGGAGGGCAGGACGAAGATGGCCACGGCCAGGAGCGGCAGAAGAATGAGGCGAGCCCGGCTCTTGAGGAACACGAGGGGCACGACGACCGCGAGTCCGACGAGGGCCCCCCGGGAATACGTGCCGAGGCTCGCGATGATGGACAGGATCGCGGCCGCCATCAGCAGGCGACGACGCCAGAGCTTGGTCTCCTCGCGCTGCAGGAAGACGAGGAGGGGAATCACCATGTTCAGGGCGAGACCGATCTCGGTATTGCCGGAGATGAACGAGTCGCGGGGCCCCAGCACCTGGTTCTGCGCGCCGGTCATGATGGAGAAGATTCCGCCCTTGACCCCGAAGAAGCCGATGGAGAGCGCGATCACCCAGATGAGCGCGCGGAGCTTCCGGGCGTCCTGCAAGAGAAAGAGGCTGAGAAAGATGCCCACCAGAATCTTGGACACCTTGTTGAACTGGATCCAGGCGTCATCCGGATAGAACGCGAAGATGGTGGTGACCAGGAACCACCCCCACAGTGCGAGCAGCAGGTACACCTCGATCGCGTTGGGCAGCCCCTTCCTGTCCCTCGTGATCACGAGCCCAACGACGGTCGCCAGCATGACCATCATGCCGAACGGCAGGTCGTACGCGAAGCCCCACGTCATCCGATGCGGATTCATGTAGCCGAGCCACGACCACGTGAGAACTCCGATCCAGGGTCGACTCAGACAGAAGGGGAGCAAGCCCATGATCAGACACGTGAGGATTACGTCGCGAAACGTCACGATCAGACTCCTCGCTGGGCCCGGGGGTCACCGTTCGTCACGGGAACATGGCCTCCACTTGCCGGAGCGTCGCCATCGTCACCTGGAGATCCTGCGCGGCCCCGGCTTTCCACTCGTCCTTGGCCGGAGAGTTGAAATAGCCGTCGACCGGCCGACGAATGGTATTCCAGGCGAACGTGACTTTGTTGATCTCCATGTCCAGCAGGGGATCCGGAAGCTTCGCAATCGCCTTCCGGTCGTTCAGGTTCCCGAGCGCGCGGCGGACCTGCCGGTACATGGTGTCCAGGAGCTGATGGGTGGCCGCGAGATCGTCGGTGCCGGGGCCGGCCAACCGCGCCCGGGCCTGCTCACCGAGGGCGATGGCCGCCCGGAGCTGGCGACCGATCACGGCCGAATCGACGCTGACCGTGTTGTTCGGCAGAGGCTGCCCGAGAACGGGCGCGGGAGTGACGATCGGAATCATCGTGACGATCAGCGCCACGAGGCCGACCGCGGGACTGAGGCGACGCGATCCAACCGCCGCTAGCTTCGTTTCCCGGCGTGCCATGTGGCCCTCTCCCTCACCGGCCTGTCGCGATGGCGGTGAGCCATCAAGACGTTTTCGTACACCTGCTCGACCAGCCGCGCGTGGGACCCTGGCGAGAAGCGGGCCGCCGCGTCCTGACGCGCCCGGCGGCCCAGCGCTTCGGCGCGCGCCCGATCGGTCAACAATTCAATGATACGATGCGCGAGCTTTTCCGGGTCGCCCGGAGGCACCAGGAAGCCGGTCCGCCCCTCTTGGATGATCTCGAGCGGTCCGCCGTTCATGGCTGCGACGACCGGCTTCCCCATCGCCATACCCTCGGCGATCACGCGGCCGAAGGGCTCCGGCTTGACCGAGGCGTGCACGACGACGTCGAGCAGCTGGATGAGCTCCGGGATGTCCCGCCGGAAGCCGGTGAAGACGGTTCGGGCGCCGATACCCAGGTCGCGCGCCAGTCCCACCAGCTCGTCCCGATACTCGGTGCTGCCGTCCGGCACTTCCCCGATCACGAATGCCTTCGCCCGTGGCACCGCCTCGAGCACCAGCTTGGCCGCCTTCAGGAACACGTCGTGGCCCTTCCACTTGAGCAGGGTGCCGGGAATCCCGAACGTGAGATCGTCCGGGACCAGCCCGAACTCCCGACGCTGGCGCGCGGCGTCGACCGTCGGATGGAACCGCTCGACGTCGATGGGAGGATAGATCACCTCGATCCGCTCGGACGGCACCCCGAGGCCGAGCAGCACGCCCTTCGTGGCGGTCGAGTTCGCGACGTAGGCGTCCACGAACCGCGAGATGTAACGAACGGTCGGCGAGTTCCACTCCGTCCCGCGCTGGTAGGCGATCAGTGGGACGCCGAGCCACCGGGCCAGCAGCACCGCTCGCACGTCTAGGCCGTTGTTGTGGTGGATCAGCTCGATGTTCCACTGGCGGGCGATGCGGTAGAGCCGACGCACGTACGGCAAGATGACCGCGGGCACGTCGAGCGCGGCGACGCCCGCCGTCACGATCCGGCGGGGAAGACGCGGGTAGCTGGCGACGCGCCCGAGCAGCGACCGCATCCACGGCGTCGACTTGAGACTATTCCGCCAGGGCAAGACCGCGGTGGGAACCGAGGGACCGACGGCCTGAGCGAGATACTCCTGCTGGTTCGCGAGCGACAGCACCACCCGGGGGGCATACCGGTTGCGGTCGAGCTCGGCCAGCAGCGTGCAGAGGCTCATGGTGGAGCCGGACAGCCCGATGCTGTTCTCGATGAGCAGCACCTTTCGGGCGCCGGCGCCCTCGGAGCCGTGGGTCCGAGACACGATCAAAGAATCTCCCACTCGTGCGGATAGTTGATGTGACCGCTGATCTCGCGGGAGGCGATGCTCGGTCCCTCCACGATCAGGATGGCCGCCCGCTTGCGGTAGTCGTGGTACCGCTGGATGTGCTCGTCCCGCACGTGCACGTTGATCGTGTAGTCGCCCTTGAGGAACAAGAGCGGGTGGAGGATGAGCCGGACTCGCCCTTCGTCCTGGCTCGTGTCGATCTTGAAGCCGTCGAAGCGAGTGGTCACGCCGCCGAGAAAATGCCCGTAGGCGTCCTGAATGGTGACCTCGAACACCGGATTCGGCACGGGTCGCTGGACGGTGTAGGCGATCTCGACGCACGCGGCCTCGCTGCTGTCGAATACCTGACGGACCTGCCCACCCCGATCGCAGAGGGTTACGCTGTCGATCCGGATCGGGCGGTCCGCGTCGGTCATCGCCTGTGAGACCGCCTCGCCCGGCTCCTCCGAGGTCAGCTGCTCGCGGATCGACTTCAGGTACTGGTCGACGACGCTCTCGGGCTCACCGTAGGCCTGCACGCGCCCACCCTGCATCCACAGGACCTTCTTGGAATGCTGGATGATGTTGGCCATGTTGTGGGACACGAGGACGATGGTCTTGTCCTGCTCCTTCAGCTCCGCGAGCTTGTTGAGGCACTTTGTCTGGAAGGAGGCGTCGCCCACCGCCAGGACCTCATCGATCAGGAGAATCTCCGGGTCCACGTGCACCGCCACCGCGAAGCCCAGCCTCACCTGCATGCCGGACGAGTAGTACTTGATCGGGGTGTCGATAAACTGCTCGATCTCGGCGAAGGAGATGATCCGGTCGAGCTTCTCGTCGATCTCCCGGCGCCGCATTCCGAGGATCGACCCGTTGAGGTAGATGTTGTCGCGACCGGTCAGCTCCGGATGGAATCCGGCCCCGATCTCGATCAGGGCGCCGACCCGGCCGCGGGTCTTGAAGGAGCCCGACGTCGGCGAGGTGACCCGGGACAGCACCTTGAGGATCGTGCTCTTGCCGGCCCCATTTGGCCCGATGAAGCCGACGACGTCCCCCCGCTCCATCTCGAAGGACACGTCCTTGAGAGCCCAGTACACCTCCCGCTGCTGGTCGGACCGCCGCACGAGGCGCCGGAGGCCGGACGCGAGCTCGCTGCGAAGAGACCCGTGCCAGCCCCGGTTGAGCCGGTACCGTTTGGAGACTTTGTCGAGGCTAACCGTCACTTCGGACATGCTCGGTCGCTCCTGTCAGATGACGTCCGCAAAGGTCGTTTCCGCTCGTTTGAAGAACCAGTATCCGATGGTCAGGACCGCCAGGGTCACGACCGAGGCAATGAGCAGACCATGGACGTCGGGCGGCTGCCCGAGCAGGATCGTGCGCCGGTAGCCATCGATGATCGGCGTCATCGGATTCAGCATGTAGATCGGCAGCAGGGACGCCGGCACGACCTTCAGGGGATAGGCAATCGGGGTGGCGAACATCCACAGCTGCAGGAGCAGGGGAATCCCGTGCCCGATATCGCGCAGGCTGACGTGGATCGCCGAGGTGATGCAGATGACGGCCAGGGCGAACAAGGTCTGGATCACCAGGAGGACCGGCACCCAGAGCGCGGTCCACGACACCGCCACGTGATAGTAGGCCAGCATCACCGCGAAGATGGCGGCCGCGATGCTGAGATCCAGGCCCGCGGCCAGCAAGATCGACACGAGCAGTGTCTCACGGGGGAAGTAGATCTTCCGGACGAGATTGCTGTTGGCGACGATCGCGGCCGTCCCCTGGGAAACCGCGGTGGCGAAGAAGGTCCAGAAGATGAGACCCGAGTACGAAAAGATCGGGTAGGGCACGCCGTCGGAGGGAACCTGGGCGAAGCGGGAGAACACCAGGGTGAAGGCCACCATCAGGGACAGCGGCTGCAGGATCGCCCAGGCCGCCCCGAGGGCGGTCTGCTTGTAGCGCGCCTTGATGTCGCGCACTGCGAAGCTCAGGGTAAGGTCTTTGTGCTCCCAGAATTCGGCGAGTTGGGCACGCATTATTCCACCGTGACGCTCTTGGCCAGGTTGCGTGGCTGGTCGACGTTGCAACCACGGACCAGGGCCACGTGATAGGCCAGGAGCTGAAGAGGGACGACGCTGACCACGGGAGAGAGCAGAACCGGCGCGACCGGGGCCAGCAGGACGTGATCGGTCCGGGAGGCGAGCTCGGTATCGCCTTGGTGACCGAGGGCCACCACGCGACCACCGCGGGCCTTGACCTCCTCGACGTTGCCCAGGGTGCGGTCGTAGGAGGCATCCCGCGGCACGACCGCCAACACCGGAACGCGCCGATCGATGAGGGCGATCGGCCCGTGCTTCATCTCGCCTCCCGCGTACCCCTCGGCATGGATGTAGGACAGCTCCTTCAGCTTCAGGGCCCCCTCGAGGGCCACCGCATGGTTGACGCCGCGGCCGAGATACAGGAAGTGCTCGTACCCGGCCAGCTGCTTCGCCAGATCCTCCACTCCCGGATTGAGGGCGATCGCCCCCGAGATCAGCCTCGGAATCTCGCGGAGGTCGTCGATGCGCTTCCGGCAATCGATGCTGGTGAGATGGTCGCGCTCCCGACCCAGGGCCAGGGCGAGCAAATAGCAAACCGTAGCCGTCGACGTGAAGGTCTTGGTCGAGGCCACGCCGATCTCGGGACCCGCGTGCGTGTACAGCGTCGCGGTCGCCTCCCGGGACAGCGCCGAGCCGACCACGTTGGTGATGGCCAGCACCGGGCTCCCGTGAGTCGAGGCGGCCCGGGCGGCCCCCAGCGTGTCCGCAGTCTCGCCTGACTGCGAGATGGCTACCACCAGCGTGTCGGGCCCCAGGACGAGGCTGCGATAGCGGAACTCGGAGCTGATGTCGACCTCGGTGGGAAGGCCGGCCATTTCCTCCAGCATGAATCGCCCGGCCAATCCTGCGTTGTACGACGTCCCGCACGCCACCATCACGACCCGACGCAGGGCGCGGATCTGCTCGCGAGTCATGCCCAGATCCGGCATCGCTACTCGGTCGCCGCGCTCGGTCAGGCGCGGCCCGAAGGTGTCGCCGACGGCCTGCGGCTGCTCGTGGATCTCCTTCAGCATGAAATGCGGATAGCCGCCCTTCTGGGCGTCGGCGGCATTCCAGGTGATATGGGAGAACGGGCGGTAGACCGGCTCACCCTCGATCGTGGTCACCTCGATGCCCTGCCGCGTCACCACCGCCACGTCGCCGTCGGCGAGGATGAGCACGTCCCGGGTGTGGGGCAGAATGGCCGGGATATCGGAGGCCACGTACGCCCCATCCCCCCCGAGGCCCACCACCACGCTGCCGGCCCCGTGTTTGGCCACCAGCAGTCGGTGGGGATCAACTGCCGCGATGACCCCGAGAGCGTACGCGCCCCGCAGCACTCGTAGGCAGGCGCGCAGGGCTTCGAGTAGATCACCGCCGAGGGCGAGGTGGCTCTCCAGCAAATGGGCGATGACCTCGGTATCCGTATCGGAGCGGAAGACGTGACCGGCTTCCTGGAGGCTCCGCTTGAGGGGAAGGTAGTTCTCGATGATGCCGTTGTGTACCACCGCCAGCGAGCCGCCGCAGTCGACGTGCGGGTGGGCGTTCAGCTCGGTAGGCGCTCCGTGCGTCGCCCAGCGCGTATGACCGAGGCCGATGGAGCCTTCGGCGGGCTCTCGCTCGATCAGATCCGACAGCTCACCGATCTTCCCGGGCCGCCGTCGAATGGCGAGCCGACCGTTGGATACCGTGGCCATACCGGCCGAGTCATAGCCTCGATACTCCAGACGGCGCAAGCCATCGACGACGACCCGGCTGGCGTCTCCTTGTCCTACGTAACCCACGATGCCGCACATAGGCGCGATACCCCTTGTTAGCTCAGTGTCATGCGATACCAGGCCAGCTTCGTCGCAAACGTCGGCAGATGATGCTCCCAGGGCTGTCCCCGTCGCAGCTCCCAGGGAGACGTGCGAGCCGTGTTCAAGCCGAAGCGGGTGGTCACGGCACAGTCGAAGCCCGCACGGCGAACCTGATCGACCACCGCGGGCGTGTAGTCGGCCTCACCTCCGTTGGGATAGGCGAAGGCGCGAGGAGATATTCCGCACCGAGCCTCGATGGCCCGCTTCGATTCGACGATCTCGGCGCACGCCCGGTCAGCGGGTAGTCGGGACAGGATCGGGTGGCTGACCGTGTGTGCGCCGATACGGAAGCCCAGCCCGCGAAGGGCGTGGACTTCGTCCCACCGGAGGAAGGCGTTCCTCTCGCGATCATGCTGGCCCGTGCCCAGCCGCTCCAGCAGCGTCTCGAGCGCCCTCCGTGAGTCGGCTTCCGGCAACCCTTTCCAGTGCGCCTGCAGTCGCCCCAGCGCCAGAAGTCGGGCTTCCCGGGTCTCCAGGGGCAGCACCTCGTCCGAGGCGGGCACCGCGACCTGCGAGGCCGCGGTCGACTTCAGCGCGGTCGCGAGTCGGTCGTACCACGGGACCTCACCGCTCCCGATGAAGCCGGTCGCCAGGAACACCGTCGCGGGCAGGTGGTATCGGGCCAGGATGGGAGCGGCGTGCGTGAGAACGTCCCGGTAGCCGTCATCGAAGGTGATGGCGACCGCGTTCCGCGGAACGGTTCCGGACCGGAGCCGAGCCACCAGCTCCTCCACTGGAAGCACCACGTAGTGACGGGCGATCAACTGCATCTGCCGCTCGAAGACCTCGGTCGGCAGAGCCTCGAAGAACGGATCGCCGTGATCGTTGACCCGATGATACGTGAAGACCGAGAACGCGGCCGCCCGCCGAAGGTAGCCGGAGGTGGCCGACAGGGCGCCGGTGAGACCGGCGCGATAGAGTCCGGTGGCCAGAGTCCGTACGAGCATCTCGGTCACGCCACCCTCACTCCCGGCGATTCGCCACGCACGTGCCGGCGGTGCCACAGCTCGAGCATCAGCACGCTCCACAGCAGGTCGCCGTAGAAGGCGGTCGTATCGGAAGCGTGGAGACGAAGGAGCTCCTCCAGGGCGCCCCGCCGGAAGTACGAGCTCACGTGGGCATCCGGACCCAGCAGCGCATCGTGCGCGAGATCCACGAAGCCGGCGTGCGTCCGCAGCCACAGGCTCGTGGGAACTCCGAAGCCATGCTTCCGCTTCGCCAGGGTCTCGGCGGGGAGCAGCTCGCGGAAGGCCTGCCGGAAGAGATGCCGCTTTTCACCCGCGTGCACCTTGAAGGACGCCGGCCAGGTGGCCGTGAACTCGATGAGGGGCAGATCCAGGAACGGGAACCGGACCCCGATGCCGGCCGCCTCGGCGGTGCGCGTGACCTTCAGTAGATCGTTGTCACCAATGGTGAGCTTGATGTCCAGGTAGAGGAGACGGTTCAGCTCCTCGACCGCGCTCACCCGCCCGAAATGCTGCTCGAGGACGTCCCAGGGAGCTCCCGGCTCGACGCTTCGCAGGAAGTCTCCGTCGAGCAGCTCGCGGCCGTCCTGGGCGAAGAAGAACTCGTAGGAATAGAACCGTCGCGGATTCGGCAGGCTCGCCCGCCGAACGTACCGCTGCGCCCGGCCGACGGTGGATGAGCCGCCGTCGGGCAGGGTTCGCAAAATTGGCTCGAGCAGACCGCGGCGCAGTAGTCGGGGCACCCTCTGGTAACGGGCGAAGACCGCGTCCACCGTGTAGCGCTCGTTGCCCCCGAAGATCTCGTCGCCACCGTCGCCGGCCAGCAGGCGGGTGAGCCCGCATTCCCGGGCGAGCTGGGCGCACAGGTAGGTGCCGATCGCCGAGTTGTTGCCGAACGGCTCGTCATAGCTGTCGATGAGCCGCGGCAGGGCAGCCAGCGCGTCCTGAGGCGAAATCCGCCGGACGTGATGGCGGGCCTTGAAGTGACGAGCGGCCCGCTCGGCGTACTCCAGCTCGTCGTAGCGACGCTCCTGGAAGCCGATGGAAATGGCGTGGACACGCTCCCCGGTGAGACGGGACATCAGCCCGAGGACAGTGCTGCTGTCCGTCCCCCCGGAGAGAAACGCGCCAGTCTCCTTGGCGCCACCCGACCCGAGCGCCCGGGCGACCGCCCCTTCCGCCTGTCGCATGGTGGCGCGGGCCGTCGCGTCATGATCGAGGTCGCGCTTCGTATAGTTGAGATCCCAGTACCGGGTGATGGTGACCGAGCCGTCCTGCGCCTTCAGCAGGCAGCCGGGCTCGAGCCGTCGGATCGGACCGGCGACCGACACCGGGGCGGGAAGGTAACCGAAGTTCAGATAGTGGAAGACCGTCGTGGGCTCGGGGTCGCCGCTCAGGCCGGCGACCGCTCGGAGGAGGCCGGCTCGCGAGGCGAAGGCCATGCCCTCGGCGGTCACCGCGTAGTAGAGCCGGCGGATCCCCACTTGATCGACGGCCAGAAGGAGTTGACGCTCTCGCGGCTCCCAGATGGCGACCGCGAAGGCCCCGCGCAGGCGCTGGATACCGCCGACGCCTTCCCGCTGATAGAGGGCAGATACCACTTCCTGAACCCCTTCACGTCCGGTCAGCGAGGACAGCTCGTCCAGGTTGACCAGGTCGGCATCGACGGCCACCACCGTGGATCCGTCTCCAGACCAGGGCTGGCCGTCACCGGCGAGCATGACCGCGAAGCAGCCCGAGGCGACGACCGCGCCACGACTATCCTCCGCGCACAGAAGCCGCTCCAGCCGCTCGGGCGTGGCCGGCCGGCGGGGATCGCGATGGACGATTCCGCCGATGAGGCTCACCGAAGCCGCTCCCGCAGACGGCGGGCCGTCGGCACCGCCCGCGTCTCCAGCAGGTGCAGCAGGGCCGGATATAGGCCCGGGCGATGCACGTGAAGGCGAACCGTCTCGTGCGTTCCGCTGGCCCAGCGCATCTTGTACTCGTTGAGACCAGGCCCCATGTGATATTCGCGCACGTCGCCCCGCTCGAAGAGGGCCCGGGCCACCTCGAAGTTCAGCGAGCTGCCGGGCGAGGCGGCCGCGTAGTCCAGGTCGTAGTCGGCCCGAAGGGCATAGGCGACTCCGTTGGCGCGCAGCTGATACTCCATGGCGATCGGACGGCCGTCGAGTCGCAGCAGCCAGAGCGACAGCCATCCATGCTGGGCGGCGCGGCGGCTCAGCTCGGCGAAGAACTCTCGCATCCGCGGCATCGTGGCGATGGCCACGCCGCGATCCGCCTTCCAGCTGCGCCCGGTCAGGTCGATCAGCTCCGCGAGGAGCCGACCTTGCGGATCCAGGGTGCGATGCTCCTCGACGGTGATCGTGCCGAGTCGGGCGAGCCGATTCTGGATGTTCCGGATGGTCTTCTTGAACCGCTGGCTCCGCGAGCCGTAGAAGTCCTGCCAAGTCCCGTCGATGGTCAGATAGGGCGACTGCTCGCTGCCGGCGCGCCGGTACCGCAGTCGTCCCTCGAGCTCGCCCTCGAAGAGCTTCAGGGTCGAAGACTCTATCGGCAGTCGTCCGAGCTCGAGAATGTCCCAGTCGGCACGAGCGGCCAGATGATCCATTAGGCTCGCCACCAGCTGTCGGTCGCCCCCGGCCGGAATCAGGTCTCCGAACGGTGAATCCGGGCAGTCGAGCAGCGACAGGTATCGGACGGGGCAGCCGCGCAGCTTCGTCGTCCGACGATGCAGTGGGATCAGGCTGACTGGAACTCCAGCATCCTCCAGCTGCAGTACCTCGACATTCGGCGTGGCGGCCGCGATGCGGCAGCATTCGAACCAGTCGTGCGTCGCGAACGGGGTGGCATGGCCGTGCTGCTCAGCGAGCTCCGACCACATCGAAGCGACGGCCTGGAGCTCCGGAGCCGCGGTCAGGCGTCGAACGCGCCAGCTCATGAGTGGGAACTCCAGGCGCGAACCTCGTTCGGCGGCCAGCCAGCCGCCTGGCCCGCCGGTTCCGGCCGCCCCGCCGCCCGGGCAAGAAGGACCTCGAGGCCGGCCAGATTGCGCTCCCACGTGTAGTGAGCCTCCACGCACGCGCGCCCCGCCCGACCCAGCTCGCGCCGGGTCTCCGGGCGCTGCAGCAGCCGCACGACATGGCTCGCGAAATCCGCGGCGAACTCGGCCACCTCGAAGTGAAGCCCCGGCTCGCCCCGGACGCCCCGGGCCGCTAACGGGCTTGCCACCACCGGAAGGCCCATGGCCATGCCCTGCAGCACCTTGTTCTGAATCCCACGGCCGATCCGGAGCGGAGCCACGCAGACGGCGGCGCGCGCGTAGTACGGCCGCACGTCGGGCACCGCTCCCGTCACGACCACGCCGGAACGCTCACCGAGGCGGCGCACATCCGCCGACGGATTGAGCCCGACGATGTAGAACACGATCTCGGGAACCTCGCGTCGCACGAGCGGAAGGATGTCGGCGCAAAAATGTTGGACCGCGTCGATGTTGGGGAGATAGTCCATCGCGCCGGTGAAGATCACCCCCGCCGGCTCAGACGGCTCCTCGAGCTGCGGGGCGTAATACACCGAGTCGATACCGTTCGGAATGACCGCGGTGTGCGCCCACGAGGCGAACGATCGTAGCTGCTGCTCCTCGACGTCCGTGGCCAGGAGAGACACGCGCGCGCGGCGGGCGATCTCCCCTTCGCAGGACTGGAGACGACGCCCCTCGGTCCGATAGAGCCAACTGACCGGAGCGCGACGATGCTCGGCATACTGACGCCACTTGTCCGAGTCCACATCCACGAAATCCATCACGAGGGGGACATCGGCCGGTGCGTACTGGGCCATCGCGGTCGAGGACACATACACCACGTCGAACCCCTCCTCACGGCTGCGACACTCGACCTGTCGGGCAAGGCCTCGGGAATAGAAATACGGCAGCGTGACCGTCCCGCCCCGGACGAGCCCGGCAACGCCCCGCGCGAGGCTGACCGGCTTCCGCAGTCGGTCGAACAGGAGATCGGGCACGAGGCGTCGCAACGCATCGACCCCGCCCAGATCCCGTTCGTCGTCCACGAGGAAGCCGAGCGTGAGATCGTGCCGCCTCGACAGGTGGCGCGCGATATGGAACGCCCGTGTCTTGTCCCCGGTATGGGGCGGATAGGGAATACGGTGCGCGAGCATGAGGATTCGCAACGCCCTAGCCCTCGACTGCAGCCTCGATGGATCGGGGCGGACCCTCGGGACCAGCGCTGCTCTGCACCATGTCGTCCACGACTTGCCCGAGGCGGCTCGCGCTCAGGTCCCATGAGAAATTCTCCTGGACGAACCGCCGGCCCTGGGCGCCCAGTTCCTCCCGAAGGGGACGGTCCTCCAGGAGCTCCGCCACCCGGCTGATGAAGTCGTCCGGATTGTCCGCGACCCGGAGGTCGCGGCCCGGCCGAGCATCCAGAGCGCGACAGGCGACCGCGGTGGTCACGACCGGCACTCCGGCCGCCATGGGCTCCAGAACGCACGCCTGCATGTCCGGCGCCTCGCCGACCACCGCGCCGACCACGGTGTGGCTGTGGAACAGGCGCCGGTCGCCTCCGGGCGAGCTGATCTCGATGTCCACGCCCGCCGGCCCCCGGGCGCCCGGACCTCTGGTGGTGACCACTACCCGAACCCCGGGCACCCGGGACCGCAGGGCGGGGAGAACCGCCCGGCAGAACGCGAAGGTCTCCGGCAGGTTGGCGTCGTCGCGGGCGGAGGCGTTCAGCACGACGGTAGGCACCCGTCCGAGCCGCAACCGGGTGTCGCTCGCATCCATGTCGACGCCGTCACGGATCACGACGACCGACGCGGCCGGCGCGAGTGTCCGGACGATCTGCGCGGCCTCGGGCGTCGCGGCCACACAGCGTGTGGCGCGCCGGGCCGCGTTTCCTTCCGCGATGCGGAGGCGAGCCGCCTCGGTGCGGAAGAATCGCGACACGCCCGGCGCGCCGGTCGTCGCCTGATTCGCCCACCACTCCGACTCCACGACGCCGAAGTCGGCGAGCAGGGGAACGCTGGAGTCGATGTCGAGGGCGTACTGGATCATCGTGGAGGACGACACGATCACCAGGTCGTAGCGGGTCTGGCGGAGTCGATCGGCCAGCCGAGTACGAAGGGCCTCGGACCGAAAGTACGACAACGTGCACGACTCACCGGTGGCGAGACTGAGGGCCCCCGAGAGTGACCGCCAGGCCCGCGGGACCACCGAGAACTCCAGGTTCCCGAAATCGGCGCGCAGCGCCGAGATGGCCCCGGCCACGTCCTGGTTGTCGGTGATGAAGGCGAGCGTGAGCTGATGGCTGCGAGCCAGGTGTCGGGCGAAGTGATACTCACGTGTTCCCCGGACCGGCTGCCGGGCAGGCGGAAGCCAACGGCCGAGCATGAGGATGTTCATGGGAGGTATCTGGTCACCAGCGGCCCGACGACCTTGGTCAGCGGCAAAGGCAGCCGCTTCCACGTGTCAACGGCCAGGCGCATCTTGGGGTTGGACGGACTCAGGTTCGGCATCTGTCGACCGCCATCGAGGATGTACTGGTACGGCAGCGGCATCGCCTCAAAGCCCCAGTGCCGCTTGAAATGATAGGCTCCGGTACCCTCACGGCTGCGGCCGAAGTCGAAGGTTCGATATCCCGCCTTGGCCACGTGACACATGAGCTCCCAGTACATGAAGTCGTTGACCGCGTACGGGAGGGCGTCTTCGACCGCGCCGCCGTAGTACGGCAGCACCTGCTCGTCGAAGTACAGGGTCAGCACGCCGGACACCATCCGGCCGTCCTTCCAGATCGTGAGCAGCTCACACTCCTTGCCGAACTCTCGCGCGATGGACTGGAACAGGCGTCGCGGGAACACCGGCGATCCGAGCGCATGCACGCTCCGCGCATAGACGTCCCAGAACCGATCGAGATGCCGCAAGCCAAACTCGGCCACCAGGCCGTGCTTGGAGCCCTGACGCGTCATGCGGCGCTGCTTCCGAGGAATCGCGTTCAGGTTGTCCTCATCTCGCGAGGAGATCGGGCGCGCGAACGTCACGTAGAGGCTCTTGGTCGGCAGGTCCACTTCCTGGCCCTGCCGGTGACGCAGCTCGACGTAGTCGGCCTTCACCCGGGTCGCCAGCTCGCGCGCGGCTTCGACGAGCGCGTGGCGAGCCGCCGCGGTCGCCGCGCAGATTCCCCCGTAGACGCCGTACGGAACCGACACCAGGCCCCGGCCGCCCAGGAGCCCGCGCACCTCGAACAGCGGGAGTACACCTTCCAGCCCTCCACCGCGGACGGCCATCAAGTAGTGGGGCCGGTGCGAGAAGGCGGCCTCGACGGCTTGCTTCCAGGCGAGCAGATGGAACGGGCTGCCCCCAGGGGTGCTACGTACGAAGCTGTCCCAGTCAACGGTCTCGGTCGTCAGGCGACGGATATCCATGGATGTCTGGCCTTACCTGGCGGTCTCGAGCAGAACACGGACGATTCGGCTCGCCGCCTTGCCATCCCACAGCTCCGGAAGCTCCCCGGCCGGCCACCGCCCGACCTTCACGTCGGACCAGCTCTGGTAGATGGCGTCCGGCTCCGTCCCCACGACGCGGTTCGTGCCTCGGCTGACCGTGACCGGACGCTCGGTATTCTGTCGGAGCGTGAGACAGGGCGTACCGAGGGCAGTCGTTTCCTCCTGGATGCCACCGGAATCGGTCAGCACACAGCGGGACTCGGCCATGAGTTGCACGAAATCCAGGTACGGCATCGGGGCGGCCAGCCGAAGTCCTGGCATGGGCGGCAGCGTGCCGGCGAGCGCCTCAAGGCGCCGTCTCGTCCTCGGATGGACCGGGAAGACGATCGGGATCTCGCCTTGGATGCGGGCGATTGCCCCGAGCAGCAGCCCGAGCGTGCCCTCGTCGTCGACATTGCTCGGCCGGTGCAGGGTGAGCACGGCGTACCCGCGGGCCGTCAGGCCCAGGCGCTGGAGGATGTCCGACTCGCGCGCATGCTCACGGTAGCGGAACAGCGTGTCGATCATCACGTTCCCGACGAAGTGCACTCGCCCGACCGGCACCCCCTCCCGGGCCAGGTTCTCGTCGGCCGAGGCCTCGGTGGTGAAGAGCAGATCGGACACCGCGTCGGTCAGCACGCGATTCACCTCTTCCGGCATGGTGCGATCGAAGCTGCGGAGACCGGCCTCGACGTGTGCCACCGGGCGACCCATCTTGACCGCGGCGAGCGTCGCCGCGACCGTCGAGTTGACGTCGCCCACCACCACCACCACGTCGGGGCGGGTGCTCTCGATCACCGGCTCGATTCGGGTCATGATCTCGGCGATCTGGGTGATCGCACCTGTCGATTGCACCTTCAGGTTGACGTCCGGTCTCGGGATTTCCAGATTGGCGAAGAACGCGTCCGACATCTGGGCGTCGTAATGCTGGCCGGTGTGCACGAGAGTGGTCGAGATGTAGGGATATTCCGCCAGCTCGGCCATGATGGGCGCGATCTTGACGAAGTTCGGGCGCGCTCCGACGACGGCGACGATCCTCATGACACCGCTCCCTCGGCCGGGAGGCTCGAGGTATCGAGCACATCCCGAACCGGTCGAAACCGGAAGTCCGACAGCAGGCGGCGGAGCTTGCGTTCCGTCCGTGACGTGTTCAGCGAGTGCCGCAGCTGGGCGAGCCGTCCGATCGGGAGATGAGGCTGGCCCGGATCCATCTCCCATGGATGGAGGTAGACCATCGCGGGCTGCCGCTCCACCTCGTTCAGGTGGCGGAGCGCCCGGCGCGTCACCGAATACGGGAGCAGGCGAAAGTAGCCGCCGCCCGCCACCGGCAGCCGCCAGCCCCGGCGTCCGATCGTCGAGGGGGGAAACTCCCAGATGGAGCTCCCGGCGCCGGCGTCGCGGCGGTGCGGGAAGCGGGGAGAATCCGGGATACCGTACCGGTCGTGGACGATCGGGAAAATGCTCGAGTCGTAGCGGAACCCGGCCTCAGCCAGGGTCTCGAGGCTCCACAAGGTGCCACGAACGACCGAGAAGGTCGGCGCCCGGTATCCGACCACCGAGACCCCGGCCGCCTCCTCGACGGCGGCCTTTCCCCGACGGACGTCCTCGGCAAAGTCGCTCCGGCTGAGTCGGGTGATCATCTGATGGCCATAACCGTGGCAGGCCACCTCGTGGCCCCCTCCCTGGATGTCCCGGACCAGCCGGGGGTGCCGCTCGGCTACCCATCCCAACACGAAGAAGGTCGCGACGGTACGGGCTTCGGACAGTATCGTGAGAATGCGCTCGGTCGCGCTGACCACACGACTCTCGAGGGTATGCCAGTCATGAGGGTCCACCACGCGAGCGAAGGCCTCTGCGTGAAAGTACTCCTCGATGTCGAACGTGAGCGCGTTGATCATATGGGTCGTGGTCTAGTCGTTGCGGACCGCCTGCGCGAGAGCCCGCGGCTCCGGCTCCTCGTACTCGGCCAGCGAGCGGAGGAGGCGCGCCACGCCGGCGATCACCGACACTCGGGGAGTGAAATCCAAAAGCTCCGAAGCGAGCGTGGTCCGCGCGCACAACTGGACCGGCAGGCTGTCTCGTTGCTTCGGAAACCCGGGCACCACCGACGTCTTCAGGAGGCCGGCGGCGATTCGCTGTAGCTCCCCGATGCTAAGCATCTCGCCCGAGCCGACGTTGATCACCCGCCCGGTGGCGCGAGGCGCCCGGGCCGCGGTGAGGAGAGCCTCCACCACGTCGTCGACGTAGATGAAGTCGCCGGCATTCCGATCGTCCAGGTCAGTGAAGGGGCGGCCCTGCCGGACCGATTCGATCAGGCCGGGCACCGGATTGTCCACCGGAAGAGCCCGCTGGCGCGGGCCATAGACGTTGAAGAGGCGCAGCACCACCGTGTCGAGCTGATGGCGTGTGTAGAAGGCACGGCAGTAGGTCTCGGCGGCGACCTTGGAAGCCGCGAACAGCGTGTTCGGCGACAGCGGCGCCTCCTCCGAGATCGGCAGCGTGATCGGCGTCCCGTAGACGGTGGCGCACGACGCGATCACCACGCGCCAGATGCCCTCGGTGAGGGCGGCATGCAGGACGTTGAGCGTACCGTCCACGTTCACCGCGTGAATCTCTCCGGGGCCGATGACCGGCGCGGAAGATTCCGGCAAGCTCGCGAGATGGAACACATACTTGACGCCTCGAAGCGCGGTGCGGAGCAGCTCCCGGTCGCGAACGTCTCCGATCATCACCTCGAGCCGACTGTTGTTCGGAAACCCGGTCCACCGCTCGTGGTCGTCGGCGGCCGCTCGAAGATTGGTCAGAGATCCGGTGGAGAGGTTGTCGAGAACCCGCACCGCGGCCCCGCCCTCCAGGAGCTGATCGACGAGATGGGAGCCGATGAACCCGGCCCCTCCGGTCACGAGAACGGTTCGCATCGCCCGTTTCCTTAGAGAGTCACGATCGACGACGAACCGGCGCGCCGCTGCGCCTTCAGCGCGTTGCGGGTGTCCACCACCAG
Organism: Candidatus Methylomirabilota bacterium; assembly: GCA_035315345.1. Lineage (NCBI taxonomy): Bacteria > Methylomirabilota (SeqCode) > Candidatus Methylomirabilota bacterium. The sequence goes on along the minus strand of DATFYA010000193.1, from coordinate 8,211 downwards.
CGTGGCCCGCTCCGCGATGACCTCGTAGTCGAAGCTGGAATGATTGGTCAGGATGACGACACAGTCGGCCGCGGCGATGGTCTCCGCCGTGGCATCCACCGCGGAGAGTTTCGCCGACCCGAGGGCGAGCTGGGGAGTGAAGGGGTCAGCGTACGAGACCGAGGCGCCCTTTCGCTCCAGCATCTCGAGGATCTCGAGAGCCGGCGACTCCCGAATGTCATTCACGTCGGGCTTGTAGGTCACGCCCAGGACCAGGACCGAGGAGCCCTTCAGCGCGCGGCCGCGCTCGTTCAGGGCATCGCCGACCAGGGCGACCACGTGCTCGGGCATGGCGCGGTTGATCTGGTCGGCCAGGGCGATGAACTGGGCTTCATAGCCGGTCAGCCGAACCTTCCAGGAGAGGTAGAGAGGGTCGACCGGGATGCAATGGCCACCGATACCCGGCCCCGGATAGAAGGGCATGAAGCCGAACGGTTTGGTGGCCGCCGCGTCGATGACTTCCCACGGGTCCACGCCGATCTTGCGGCAGGCGAAGGCCAGCTCGTTGGCCAGCGCGATGTTCACGCTCCGGAAGGTGTTCTCCAACAGCTTGGCGGTCTCGGCCACCCGGGGGCTGGAGACCTCGAACACGCTCGACGTGACCTGCCGATAGAGAGCCGCGGCGAGACGCGTGCAGGACGGGGTGACTCCGCCCACCACCTTCGGAATATTGGCGGTGGTGAACCGCTTGTTGCCCGGATCCACTCGCTCGGGCGAAAAGGCCAGGAAGCAGTCGCGACCGATGACGAGGCCGTGCGCCTCCAGCTTCGGCTGCACGACCTCCTCGGTGGTACCGGGATACGTCGTGCTCTCCAGAATGAGCAGCTGCCCGGGGCGAAGGTGAGGCAGGAGGCTCTCCACCGCGGACAGGATGAAGGAGATATCCGGCTCCTTGCTCTTCCGCAGCGGAGTCGGCACGCAGATGATGAGCGCGTCCGAGGTGGCCGCGTCCGCAAAGCCGACCGACGCGGTGAGACGCTTCGAGGCGACGACCGGCCTCAAGGCCTCGGTGGGAACATCGACCAGGTAGGACTGACCCTGGTTCAGCAGGCTGACCCGTTCGAGGTCGAGGTCCACGCCCCGCACCTCGAAGCCGGCCTTGGCAAGTTCCATCGCGAGGCTCAGGCCGACGTACCCGAGGCCGATGACACTGACACGTGCTGTCCGATTCTCTAGCTTCTCGGTAAGAGCTGTGGTCCACACGGCGCTATGCGCTCCCTGTCTGGTCATGTTGGGGTTAAGAGCTGTAGTAGCCGCTGTATTGCTTGTAATAGGAGTTCAGGTGCTTCACCGGGGTCCGGTTGAGAACCACCCCGACGATCGGAGTGCCCGCGCGCTCCAGAATGCTCTTGGTCCGGAGCAGGTCGCGAGGCCGCGTCTGACCCACCGCGACCACGAGCACGACCCCGTCGGCCGCCGCGGCCATGTAGAGGTTGTCCGGAATGAGCAGGATCGGCGAAGAATCCAGCAGGACGAAGTCGGCCTCGCTGGACATGTCACCGAGGATCTTGGTCAGGCGGTCCGTCCCCAGGCCGGTCCGCGCGGGCGCGGTGAGCGAGCCGCCACGCGAGGCTAGCTGAACGTTATCGGTGATCGGCGTCATCGTCTCGGTCAGCTTGGTGGTGCCGGCGAGCAGATCGGTAAAGCCCTTGCGCGGCGCAGTGTTGGCGATGCGATGGAGGGTCGGCCGGTGGAAGTCGGCGTCCGCGATGATCACGCGCTTGCCGATCTCACCGAAGGCGAGCCCCAGGTTGAACACCACCGTCGACTTGCCCTCGAACGGCAGAGGGCTCGTGATGAGGATGCGGCGGAGGGTGAGGTCCTCGGACATCATCTGCAGCTCGACCCGTAGGCGCCGGAAGGCGTCGACGAACAGGTGATACTCCTCCTGCTGACTCTGCTCGGCCTGCCCCGAGCCGAAGACCGTCTTGTTCGACTGCACCTGGGGAATCGCGCTCAGCACCGCGAGACCGGTGAGGTTCCGGACGTCCGCTTCGCCCATGATCGGGCGGTTGAAGTACTCGGCGGTGGCCGGCGCCCCCAGCCCGATGACGAGGGCGAGAACCAAGGCGAGCCCCATGAACTGCATCCGCCGCTGATTCGGAGCGGTGGTCGGGAAGCCGGGCGGATCGATGACCTTCACCACGTTCATCTCCCCCTGCTCTCGGATGCGCGCAGCTCCGAGCTTGTCCGACAGCAGGGTGGTCAGCTTGCGATTCGTCTCCACCTCGGAGGCGAGACGACGGTATTCGAGCTCATCCTTGGACAGCCCGGACAGGTCGCGCCGGACCGCGGCGATCTGGTCCTTCAGCGCGGTCTCCTGGGCGGTCAGGGATACTACCGAGGTGTCCAGGGCGGCCATCATCTCGGCGAACGCGCTACGGTCGTCGGCGGGAATCCCGCCGGCGCCCGGGCTTGCGACCGTCGAGTCCTTGACCGCCTCGCCGAGCTCGCGCTGGACGTCCGCGATCTGCTGGGCGAGAGACCGGACCCGGGCATGGTCATCACCGTAGCGGCTCTTGGCCTCGACCATCTGCGCCTCGAGGCTCGACAGCTTCGCTCGCAGACGACCGGCATTGGCCGGGTTCACCGGCGGAGCCTGCGGGGCCGCCTTCACCGCGGCCTGTGCCGGGGCCGGCATGGACTCGAGCTTGGTCTTCAGAGAGGCCAGGCGCGTCTGGCTGATGTTGCGGTTGGCCTGGACCTCGGCCAACGTGGTCTCGAGCTGCGACAGCCGCTGAGCGGTCTCGGTGCTCTTCGCCGGAATCTGGACGCCGCCCCGCGACATCGTGAACGTGCGAAGAGCTGCCTCACTGCGCGCCAGGGCATCGGATACCTGGGAGGTCTGCTGCGATAGATACTCGCGGGTGCTCTTCGCATCGTCCACGTTGAACGAACGGGTCCGCGCGAGGAGAACCTCGATATATGTGTTGGCGATGTCCAGGGCGATCTGGGGCTGCGACGCCTCCGCCTGGATCTCGACGATTCCGGAGGAGCCGGGCTGGCTGTTGAACTTCACGCGATCCCGCCGAAGCTCGCTGACCGCCCGCCGCTGAGGGGTGACCGTCGACGGCTCCTTGCCGCGCAGGCGACCGACCCATTCCATGAGATCGCCGACATAGTCGCGGCCGTAGGGCATGTTGATGAGGTCGTCGACCGCGCCCTTGGGAAGCGACTCGACCACCGAGGCGGCGAGCAAACGGCTCTGCAGGATGGCCAGCTGCACCGAGAACGGCCGATAGGGCGAGAACTCCTGGAACACCGGTGCCCGGTCGCTCTTGGTCTCGATCAGGATCGTCGTGGTGGTGCGATAACGGGGCGGCTCCTTGGACAGGACATAGGCGGCGGGAGCCAGGAGCGTCAACGCGGCCAGGGTCGTCAGCGCGATCCATTTCTTGCGCCGCGCGAACAGCGAGAGCGCTACCTGTTTGATGACCGTCCTAGTGTCCATCTGCCCCGTGTCTCCTTCGTGGATGAGTTGTGTCCCGGTCGTCTAACGCCCTCGGGCGAAGAGGACGACCTGGACGGTGTTGAGTACGATCAAGAGGTCGAGAAACAGCGAGAGGTTCTTGATGTAATACAAGTCGTACTGAAGCTTCTCGACGGCGTCCTCGACGGAGGAGCCGTAGCGGTATCTGACCTGGGCCCAGCCGGTGATTCCGGGCTTCACGGCGAGCCGTTCGATGTAGTAGGGAATCTGCTTCTGCAGCTCGCTGACGAACTCTGGCCGCTCGGGCCGGGGGCCGATGAAGCTCATATGGCCAAAGAGCACGTTGAAGAGCTGGGGCAGTTCATCCAGACGGGTGCGCCGTAGAAAACCGCCCACCCGGGTGATCCGGCTGTCCTGCTGGGTGGCCCACACCGGGCCGGTCTCTTTCTCGGCATCCTGCCGCATGGAGCGGAACTTGTTCAGAATGAAGACGCATCCGTTCTGGCCAAGACGAGGCTGGCGATACAAGACCGGGCCGGACGACTCCAGCTTGATCGCGATGGCGGCAAGGGCCATCAGCGGAAGCGAGAGCAGGATCCCGACCAGGGACGCGCCGACGTCGAAGAGCCGCTTGATGATCTCGGTGCGCGGCGTCTTGACGAAGCCGTCCGAGAAGATGAGCCAGCTCGGCCGCACCGCGGTGACCAGGATCTTGCCGGTGGCCTTCTCGTAGAAGGTCGGCCAGTCCTCGACGCGGATCCCGCGCAGCCGACACTCGAGAAGCGTCTGCGCCGGAAAGCAGCCCCGACGGTCGATCTGGGCAACTACCACGATATCCGGCCGTGTCTCGTCAACCAGGGAGTCCAGATCCTGGATCTTGCCTAGGAGGAGGTGGCCGTCCGGGACCATCTCCGAGGCCCCCGGAGCATCGTCCAGAAAGCCGATGATCTGAAACGGTCGGGCACTTGTGGGCTCGAGCTCCGCGATCAGCCGGCCGACCTGACCAGTGCCAAGAACGAGCACTCGCACTGTCATTTGCTGTCGTGACCAGGCGCCGAGGAAAAGGGCCCGCCAGGCCAGCAATCCCGGTGTCGTCAGCAGGAAGATGCCCAGGAACGCCGATCTCCCGATCCGGAGAGGCGGGACGGCGAAGCCAGCGGACGCCAGGATCAAAGCTCCGAGTGACTGGCACACCAGGGCGCGGGCCACCAGCTCACGGCCCGCCATGGCCTGCCGGGGGTCGTACAGGTCCCCGAGGTAGAAGATGAAGACGAGGACCGCGCTCACTTCCAGGAAGCGAGCCGCAAAGCTGCCATGGCCTGCCCACGGCGCGTACAACTCGGCGGCGTAGAACGCGCCGAGGATGACCGCGAGGTCCCCGAGGAATAGCACGAATGCCAACCCCGAGATGTAGTGTCGAAATATTCGGAACATGGCGCGTACTCGCCGGGGTAGGGAGCAAGCGGAGTGCCAGGCCCAATCCCCTTTAGCTTGAGACAAGCTAGTGATTACATTGCGAATTCCTCATTTGTGGTGGAAGTACTTCGCTCTACTGATTGGGCAAAGATCTTCCGTCCGCCCAGAAATCTGCACGGCCCCCAGAGAGGCGACCGAAGGATGGGAAAAAGCTGCTTAGAACCGCTACGTTACGAAGGTTTGCCGAATGCAGGCTTTGCGTGGAGGCGACTACGAAGAGGGGTGCTTCTTAGAACGCAGCGAACAGGTTCAGCATGAATCGATTCTCGGCGTAGTTCCCGGTGCCCGCAACATCTTGATTGAAGGCGTTGCGGCCCGTCTGCTTCGTATACGCATAGCGCAGGCTCGCGGTGAGCCAGCGCAGCGCCTGCCAGTTGATCCCCGCGCCGTAGGTGAGGGACTTCTCGGTCCCATTGTTGTTGACGTTGCCGGTCCCGGTGGGCTCGTTCTCGCTGTAGGCGACGTTGGCGACGGCGTTGAGGAAGGGTGTGATCTGGTACAGGAACTGGCCATAGTAGGTCCGAGTCTCGACCGTGCCGAAATTCTCGCCCTGCTGTCCGGTCTGCCGGAAGTCCTGGAACACGCCCACGGAGATCACGGCGCGCGTGAATCGGTAGCTCGCATTGACATTCGCGGAGATGAGACCTTCGTTGTCCTGGGTATCGCTATTGAGGATGCTGTAGCCCACCGACGCCGCGAGCGACAGACCACTCGGCAGCCCATAGGCGCCGAAGAGGGAGATGTTCCAGATGTTCGTGCTGTCCTCGGTCTGCCAGGAGTACGAGCTGGAGATGCCACCGGTGGTGTAGAGGCCGAACTGGCGGGACCCGGAGGCGAAGACGGTATTGGAGATGTTGTCGTTGATGTTGTTGTTGTTGGTATTGTTGCTCTCGTTCAGCTCGTTGATGGCCGAGAACTCGTAGCCCGCGCGCACTAGATAGTCAGTGGCGATACGCGTGCTCGCATTCACGCCCACGATGTTGGTGATCGAATCGCCTCGGTTGTTCTGGGTCCCAGGGGTGCCGAAGTTGTCGTGCTCCTCGTTGATGAAGAGCACGTTCCGGTAGTAGGCCTGGGTGGCGATGCGCCCCACCAACCAATCGACGGTGAGCCCCAGTGTGTTCGAATCGGAGATCTGTCGGCCCTGCCGGATACCCAGGCGATCGAGTGTGTTGGCCTCGTCGCTGCGGACGAAGGTGTCGGTCAGCGTGAGAGCCAGCCGCGGGCTCAATGCATAGCGGACCGCGAGATTCAGGCTCGGGAAGACCTTGACTTCGTTCCCGGTGTTCGGAGCCGTGTCATGAACGAGATCGATGGTGGTCGACAGCGCTCCGAACGTCCGAGCTCCATTGAGGAAAAGGGTGAAACCGGGGCCCAGGATCGTGCGGAAGTTGTCTTCGGCGTGGCTCGACGTCTGGAAGAAGTTGTCGGAGTACTCCTCGGCAAGCCGCGCGGTAGGATGAAACTCGAGGGTCGCCCCACGAATCGTGGTCACCGTGGGCGGGAGGAGACCCGGCATCGTCAACCCGGGCGCCCCGACGTAGCCGGGACGGCCGAACCCAGGAAATGGGGCCGGCACGTTCGTCTGCGAGGGGGCCGGCGGCACCGGGGGGGTCCATGGAGGAAGCGTCGTGCTCGGCGGCGTCGCCGGGGTGACGGGAGGACCGAGTGGCTGCTGCTGCTGATACTGCTGGAGCAGTTGGCGCTGCTCGGTCGGGGTCAGCAGCCCTGGCTCGGGAGTCGGGGAGGCCGGCTGCTGGGGAGCCTGCTCCTGCGGCTGCTGTCCTTGTGGTGGCTGACCAGGCGGTTGCTGGGTCGGGTCAGAGGGGGTCGAGGGCGAGGGTGTTTGCGCCCACACCGGTCCGGGTCCGAGGAGGCCACCGACGCCCCCCAGAGTCAGGGCTAGAATCAACCCAAATCGACGAACGGTGAAAGACCCTCGCCCGGTCACAGGCGGTCGCCTGGTCCCCGTCCTGCCCACATGTCTAGAAGAGTCTCTGTGGGACAAAGATGATGTCGTTCGGTTGCAGCCGGACATCGGGATTCTCATCCGGCGACCGCATCATCTTATCAACATCGACCCGAATGCGTTCCTTCTTTTCTGCGTTTCCACGGAGCACGTCCACGCGGCCGCCGGCAGCCAGGGGAGTCATGCCACCTACCTGGGTCAGGGCTTTCAAAATGGTCAAATCTCCCGTGTACTTGACCGCGCCAGGAGCCTTGACCTCTCCGTTGACGTAGACGGCATCGGCGAGCGGAACCACGACCGAATCCCCGGGCTCGAGCTTGGGATTCTGGCTCATGTCACCCCGCTGGACGAGGCGGTTGAAGTCGACCGGGATGCGCTTGTCGCCGCGCAGGACGAAACCCTTCTCCGCGTCGGCGTTCGGCGCCACGCCGCCCACGATGGAGATCGCCTGCAGCAGCGTGAGCTCCCGAGTCAATTGCATGACTCCGGGCTTGCCGAAGCCTCCGATGAAATACACCGGCCGGCTCCGAATCTCCTTCACGATGACGGTGACGACCGCGCCCTTGACGGTCTTCTCGTAGACGTTGGTGAGATGGTCCTGCAGTTGCTGAACACTCTTGCCCGCCACGCCGATCTCGCCGACGAGCGGCAGAGAGGTGCGACCGTCGGGTCTCACGAAGACGGTCTGGTTGAGATCCTTGTTGCCCCAGACCTGGATCTCGAGAATGTCCTCTGGGCCGATGATGTAGTCCTTGTCCGGCTGCTGGGGCGGGGGGGCTTGTGCGAGAGCGGGAGATGCGACCACTACTGCGATCAGCAACGACAGCAGCCAGGCGGCTCGTCTCATGGGATTCAGACTCCTAGCGGGTGACCCTCCGACACCCGGTCGAACTGGCCGAGAGGTTCGGGACCACCCTGTCGATATGCTTTCAGTTTGTACTGCAGGCAGCGGAGGCTGATCCCGAGCAGGCGCGCCGCCTGCGTCCGATTGCCGCTCACGCTGTCCAGCGTCTGGAGAATGTACTGCTGCTCCAGCTCGCGCAGCGTCAGGCCCCCCGGCAGACCAGGCCGGGCCGGCTCGGTACTCCGCTTGCCCCCTGGCTCTCCCAGGGGCAGCACATCGACATCGATCGTATCATGCTCACTTAATACAACGGCTTGCTCGATGCAGTTCTCCAGCTGCCGCACGTTGCCCGGCCACTCCGCCCCCACCAGCAGCTCCAGCGCCCCCGCCGTCAGCCGTGGCACCCGCTTGTGGTGCGCCGCCGCAAACTTCCGCAGAAAATGCTCCACCAAC
>DATFYA010000192.1 GCA_035315345.1 Candidatus Methylomirabilota bacterium | reverse complement strand
GTGGTACTCGAGCGCGAAGCGGGCGATGCAGTAGAGGGTCAGCATGCCGCCGATCACGACCGGCTCGATGCCGATGACAAGGCCTCCCACCATGACGAGCAGGCTCCCGGCCAGGAGGATCGGCCAGAAGGATGGCCGTGGCATGTGGATGGGCTCGAGCTGGGGCTCGGCAGGAAGCGGTTCGGCAGGAAGCCGGCGGCCCGCCTCGTCCCCATGCTTGCGCAGCCAGAGCTCATCCCGGTCACGCACGATCGGGATCCGGCTGAAGTTCCAGGGTGGCGGTGGCGAGGGGATGGACCACTCGAGCGTCCGCCCGTCCCAGGGGTCGGAGCCGGCGGGCGCGGCGGAGCGCGTGGTCTTGATCACGTTGACGAGGAAGACGACGAAGGACAGGGCGATGACAAAGGCTCCGATCGTCGAGGCCAGGTTCCAGAGGTTCCAGCCGAGATCGGGCGCGTACGTGTAGATGCGGCGCGGCATCCCGATGAGCCCCAGGTAGTGCATGGGGAAGAACGTCAAGTTGAAGCCCAGCAGCATGAGCCAGAAGTGCCACTGTCCGAGGTGCTCGCCGAGCAGCCGACCGAAGATCTTCGGCCACCAGTAGTAGACGCCCGCGACGAGGCTGAAGATGGAGCCCCCGAACAGCACGTAGTGGATGTGCGCCACCACGAAATAGCTGTCGGTCTGCTGCAGGTCCACCGGTGGCGAGGCATGCATGACACCGGAGAGCCCCCCCATGGTGAACATGCCGACGAACCCCAGGGCGAAATAGAGCGGAGTCCTGAAGCGAAGGCGTCCCCCCCAGAGCGTCGCGAGCCAGTTCAGAATCTTCACGCCGGTGGGGACGGCAATCAGCATGCTGACCGACGAGAACGCGGCGTCGGCCACAGGCCCCAACCCTACCGCGAACATGTGATGGCTCCAGACCCCGAAGGAGAGGAAGCCGATGAGAATGCCGGAGTAGATCACCATCGGGGTGCCGAATAGGGGCTTGCGAGCGAACGTGGGGATCACCTCGGAGGTGATGCCCATGGCCGGCAGGATCAGGATGTAGACCTCGGGGTGGCCGAAGATCCAGAAGAGATGCTGCCAGAGCAGCGGGTCGCCGCCCGCGGCCGGGACGAAAAAGAGCGTGCCGAAGAAGCGGTCGAACATGAGGAGGATGAGGCCCACGGTCAGCGCCGGGAAGGCCAGCAGCACCAGGAACTGCGTGACCAGGGCCATCCAGACGAACACCGGCATCCGCATGAGGGTCATGCCCGGAGCCCGCATGTTGATGATGGTCACCACGAAGTTGAGGGCGCCCAGGATCGAGGAGATGCCGAGGATCTGGATGCCCAGCATCCAGAAGTCGACGTTGAGGCCAGCCGAGAACCGCGTGGAGGTGAGGTTCGCATAGCCGAACCAGCCGGCGTCCGGGGCGGCGCCGAAGAGCCAGCTGGCGTTGAGGAGGAGCCCGCCCGCGAGGAAGATCCAGTAGCTGAGCGCATTGAGGCGGGGGAAGGCGACGTCCCGCGCGCCGAGGAGCAGCGGAACCGTGAAGTTGATGAAGGCCGTGGACAGCGGCATCACGGCCAGGAAGATCATGGTGGTCCCGTGCATGGTGAACAGCTCGTTGTAGGTCTGGGCCCCCACCAGCGTGTTGTCCGGCCGCGCCAGCTGGGCGCGCATCACCAGCGCCTCGAGACCACCGAAGATGAAGAAGGTGAAGGCAGTGGTACCGTAGAGCACTCCGATGCGCTTGTGGTCCACCGTCGTGATCCAGGACCACACCCGCCCCTGGCTCTCCACGTCCGGCATGAACACCGCTCGGGCGGTCATCACACGTCCTCGTCGATCCAAGTCCCTGCTTTCTCCCGGTCCCTCGCGCGCCGATCCCGCACCCACTCGCGATCCGTCCGCACCCGCTCCGCCTCGATCCACCCGGCTCCCGGACTCCTCCCTTCCGCTCCCCTTTCCGCCATGCCGAACACTGCTATCGTGCCTTCCGTTTCGCCTCGTCCCGCCAGGGTTGCCAGTAGCCCGGCCGGCCGTAGTGATCGTGCAACCGCGTCTCGTACTCGCGTTGCACGTGACCTGATGGATCGTACTCCGGGCTGCTCTTGATCTTCTCGCGCGTCAGATCGACGTGCAGCAAAGACTCGTTCCAATCCACGCGAGTGATCCACTCCGACGAAACCAGCACCTTCCTGCCGAACCACCAGTTACTGGTGTCCACAACCATGTAGCGGATCGACCAGTTCTCGTCGTCAACCAGGAAGTCTTCGACATGCCCCATATCGCCGTCTGTGGCCGCAATGTGGTAGCCGATCACGGCCGCCGAGCTCCTGAGATGCGGATCGCCACTCTCCTCGGACCGCCACTCCCAGCGTCGTTCGTGTTCGAGGGCGGTCGCCCGGCCAGGGGGCGTGACGGGAAATGGATAGCCGCCCCAAAGGTACGGCCCACTCCAGTACGATGGATACCCGTAGTACCGGTAGTATTCGACCTCCTGCTGGCGCGAAACCGGCCGGTCCGTGTCGATGTCCGGGCTCTTCTCCACCTGAGCCTTCGTCAACGCGGCGTTGATACGCCGGTTATCCCAATCGATGTCACCCAGCGCCATCGGCGAGACGAGGACCTTCCGGCCGCTCAGCCAGCTGCCGGTATCGACCACTAGGTGTCGGATCGTAAAGCACGTGTCGTCGAAATAGAATGCCTCGACCTGTCCAATGTCACCATCGGTCGCACCGATCGTAAACCCCCTTAGGCCGTTCACGCTCCTGAGCATCGCTCACTCCTTTTTCAGCTTCGCGGGTAGCTGCGATCTTCGAGACGGCCGCCGCGGGTCTGGAGACGTCTACGTTACGCCAGAGCCGTGGACGCCCCGACCCAGGGAGCCGAGACGCCAACTCCGGCTAGCGTTTTCACCACCCGCTCCGGACTTCCCAGGTCGCACCAAGTCAGCCCCCGTGCCTCCAGCACCGCGAGTGGTAGTGAGCACGCCTCCAGAATGGCCTCCGAGAAGTTCACCGTCGGGGCGAGGGAGTACGCATGGTGCAGCGCCCACCGCTCGTGTTCACTCCCCCAGAAGGCGGATACCCGGACCAGACGCTCGTAGAGACTCGGCACGCATTCACGACCGGCGGCGAGCACCGCGGCGAGCCGAGCGGCAAAGACAAAGGTGTTCCAGAGACACCCGCCGGCGAACAGTGCCTCCGCGACTTCCTTTGAGGGCTTCTCCTGAAATCGCCGAATGCCATAGACGGCACTCGGACCCGTCCACCCTACACGTTGACCCGGCTCGATCCAGCCATACTCCGTTTCTGGCCCGCTCGCTGGCACGCCAAGCAGCACCGTCCACTCCGGCTGTCGCTTCACGAGGTCGACCATCTCCGACACATGCGTCACAAAGACCTGTTCCTCTCCGATGAAGTGATCCGACGGAAAGAACACCACCGTTGCCTGTGGCTCGCGCGCCTCGATCCACAGGGCCGCGAGGAGCACGGCAGCGCCGGTTCCTCGATTGTCCGGCTGGTTGAGCACGTAGGGACCCGCTGAACCCGGTTGCCCGCCGAATTCGCCCGCCTGGTATCGAGCATGACTCTGCATGCCCACCACGACCGTGCGCTCCGGCGGGATGAGCCGTCCAACTCGGTCCAGGGTCTCGCGCACCAGTGTTCGCGATCCGAACAGAGGACAAAACTGCTTGGGTCGTTCGTCGCCGCAGACGCGACGGGCGAGCGGCCGCAACCTGACGCCTTCTCCTCCGGCGAGCACCACGGCCCACACGGCCTCATGCCCCTCCGGCTTGACTTCACTCTGACGACGGCCACTCAGCTTACCTGGACGTATCATGACGTTCCTCCCGGGAACTCCGCCGGCCCTAACTCGCCCCCGGCTCCCCACTCGTTCGCGCTCGCACCAGGGTGAGCCTGTTCATTTCGTCGAACTGCGATCCGTCGGGAGGCACGCTACCAGTCAAACGAATGAAGGCGTCATCAGGAGGAGGGTCATCTGCGTTAGGGAAACGAAAGAACTGGCGTTAAGACTGCGTATAGATCCGGCGCATCCGGTCTGATTTGCTCGCCCATGTCGCTCGGCGCCGGGCTGAAGCTTGGACGAGTATCGAGACCGCCATGCACGACGGCCTGAGTGGGCGCCAGCGGCAGGCGCTGAGGGCGGTGATCGCCGCCGAAGTGTCGCTCGAGCTGATTCGGCCATCTTCACGATGAAGATGCGGCGTGAATGAGATCTTTCCTCAGGAGGCTGCCGCCCAGGGCGTAGAAGTACAGGTAGCCTCGGTAGGCGCCGAAGCGCTCGACGCGACGGGTGAGCGATGCCCCCGGCCGAAGGTGCATCAGCGCGCCGAGCCCGCGCCCGGCGCCGACGTCGCCCGGGGGAAACACGTCGAGGCGACCGAGGCCGCGCAACAGTACCAGGCTGGCGCTCCAGGGACCCATGCCCGGCAGCTCGACGAGCGCTCTGAGTGCCTCGTGCGTGCTCAAGCCGGAGATCTTGTCTTCGGCCAGCTCGCCCGACTCGATCGCTCGAGCCAGGTAGCGAAGCGACTCGGCCTTCTTGAGGCTCAGGCCGCACTTCCGCAGCGCGTCGAGGCGCGCCTCGGCGACAGCGCGAGCCGTAGGAGGCGCATGGAAGCGGCGACCGCTCTGTTCGAGCTGCTCGCCAAAGCGCTCGACGAGTCGGCGCACGATGGCCAGACCTGCCTCCAGGCTCAGCTGCTGGAACGGTACCACGTTGACGAACGTCTCGAACCATTCGGCAAACCTCGGAGGCCGCATGCCGCGTAGGGCCAGCGCGACGGGCCCGAGCCTGAGATCCGCCTCCACGAGCCGTTGCACGGGGCCCGCGTCCACGTCGAGGCCCAGCACTTTCCGTAGGGTCCGGGCAAGCTGACGCCGCGTTGGGGTGGAAGGGTTGCCGTGGCGCAAGGAGTAGCGCACATCCGGGTCATCGATCGTCCCGCGGTTCTCCACCTCGACCAACGCGAGATCCTCCGACGTCCTCAGCACCCGTAGGTAGCGGCCCTCTTCCCAGATCTCGACCAGGTTCGTCGGCCGGCGTTGCAGCACGCGGACGGTGGCCTCGAGATGAAACGGGGCTCGGGTGCTGAGCCGTCCACCTGCCTCCGTGCCGGGGTGGGTCAATCGAGCGCCTGTCCTTGGCCGCAATGCAGACGTGCACAAGAGTCTGGACGGCTATTGGACGCGGGTCTCGTGAGACCTCGTGGACCCGGTGAGCAGCGTTTCCGCCGCACGCACGACCTGATCCGTGGTGAATCCGAACTCCCGCATCACCACCTCGCCCGGCGCCGAGGCTCCGAACCGGTCCAGCGAGATGGCGGCGCCGGCCGTACCCACCCAGCGTTCCCAGCCCAGGGAGCGCCCGG
>DATFYA010000191.1 GCA_035315345.1 Candidatus Methylomirabilota bacterium | reverse complement strand
GGGCGTTCGTCCAGTTCTACCCGCCGAAGGCCCTTGCCGAAGGCATGCAGACCCAGCCCCGTCACACGGCTTCGTGGATCGCTCTACACGATCACTTTGAGGACGTCCCCGCCCTGATCATCGCGTGCACGGAGGGTCGCCCGGAGAACCGGTCGCCCGAGCGCCTCGCTGGCCTGTACGGAAACATTCTTCCGATCGTCTGGCCACTGATGCTGGCGCTTCGAGCGCGCGGGGTGGGGGCCGCGTGGACCACGATTGTCTTCACCTATGAAAAGGAGGTCGCCGGAATCCTTCAGCTTCCCGAGAATCTGACCACGAGCGTTTGCCTGCCCGTTGCCTACTTCACGGGTGACGACTTCAAGCCGGCGAAACGGGTCCCGGCTCGGGAGCGTACACATTGGAACACCTGGGGCGCTCGACGCTAGGTCAGTGACCGAGTTGCCGGTCAGCCGGCTGACGTACCTGGCTTCGCCACGTTCGGATGCAGCGCCTGGCGCAGACGATCCCTGTCGGCACAGTGCGATCATGATCCCGTCGGGTATTTCGTCCGGGTCCCGGAAGCATCAGCATGCCGATGGCGGCCTACAATCGCCTGTGGATGGTCTACAGCCTCGCCGAGCTCGGCCGATTCGCAGAAGCGACCCGGTATGCGGCGGACGTGCTCCGGCTCGCGGAGCCGACGAAGCGTCCGTTCGTCGTCGGCGAGGCCCACCTCTGCGCAAGCTGGATCCACCTCCACAAAGGTGACTGGACTCAGGCGAGCTCATCGATCGAGCGCGGTATCGCGGTGGTCCGAACGGGAAACGTCGGCCTCAACCTTCCGGGAGCCATAGCTTTTTCCGCCTGGATCCTCGCCCGGCTGGGTGAGTCCAGGGAGGCGCTGACCCGGCTTCGAGAAGGCGAGCAGCTCCTCGAAAGTCAAGTGGCGCGTGGACTCGGGGGCTACATGTCGCTGGGACAGGCTGCTCTGCTCCTCGGCCGGCTCGACCAGGCGCGGAGTCTGGCCGAACGTGCGATCAGACACGTTTCGTTTCGCCGCGGCACCGTCGCCCATGCGCTGCATCTGCTCGGCGAGGTCGCGACCCATCCCGACTGCTTCGATGCCGTCCGCGGCGAGGTCCACTACCGCGAGGCCCTGGCGCTCGCCGAGCCGCGCGCCATGCGCCCGCTCGTCGCTCACTGCCACCTCGGCCTCGGCAAGCTCTACCGGCGCACGGGTAGGCTCGAGCAGGCGCACGAACACCTCACCATCGCGGCGACGATGTACCGCGAGATGGACATGCAGTTCTGGCTGCAGCGGGCGGCGGTGGAGACAGGGGCGCTCGGACTTCGATCCATGAGAACGGCGCCCGGCCGCTGAGCACGCCGAGGGAGTGACCGCCCCGCGCGCGGACCCCCGCAACTCATGAGGCTGGCCCCGCTCGCCGGCGCGGGGAACACAGAAGGTGGAGCTATGACCATGGATCGGCCGAGGCCGAGCGAGTCCGGCGAGGCCTGGGCATCCGGAGACGCGGCGAGCGGATGGAAGAGGGGAGCGGCGGCGCGTGCCCGGGCCCTGGATCCGCTGACCGAGCTGATGCTCGATCTGGCCGGGGTCACCATCGGCAGTCAGGTGCTCGATCTGGGGGCGGGCACGGGTGACCAGACGTTGTTGGCAGCCCGTCGCATCGGCCCGGGTGGCATGGTGCTGGCGACCGATATCTCTGCCTCCATGCTCGCGCTCACGCAGGAGGCAGCCCGCGCGGCCGACTTGTCGAACGTTGAGACGCGGGTGATGGATGCTCAGCGGATCGAGCTGGAGGCCGGCTCGTTTGACGCGGCAATGGCGCGCTTCAGCCTCCAATTCATCCCAGATGTCCAGCGAGCGCTGGCTGAAGTCCGGCGGGTGGTGAAGCGCGGCGGCAGATTCGCGGCGGCGGTCTTCTCGGCTGTCGAGAGGAACCCGTTTCGCGCCGCCCCGTACGCGATCGCCAGCCGTCGGGCCGGTAAGCCGTTTCCCGAATCAGGTCCCGGACAGTGGGCGCTCAACGATCCGACCACGCTGCGGGATGCGTTTCAGCGGGCCGGGTTTCGGGACGTGGACGTTCGGCCGGTGCCCTTCGTCTACCGATTTCCATCGCTGGCGGACGCCCTGCGCAATGTGCAGGACGCACAGCCGCTGCTCGTGAAGCTCCTGGGTGAGTTGAGCGAGGATGACCGGGCCGCCGCGTGGGCCGAGATCAACCAGACGCTCCAGCCCTTCGTGGGGCCGGATGGATTCGCGGCGCCGGGCGAAGCCCTGCTCGTCGTCGGCGTGGCCTGACTGGTCACGCACCTGCGCGGCGGCCGGAAGACTGGATGGAATGCGACCGCATTCCGTCCGCATGCGCTGTGCTGCCGGTGCTCGGCGGAGAGGAGCGAAGGATGCCGAAGTGCCCGAAGTGGCCCGGGAGTGACCGGTCCAAGACCAAGAGGAGGCAGGGATGACGATCGAGACGGTGAGCTTCGTCCAGATCATAACCGCAGTGACGGCAAAGGGTGCTGTGCTCTATGGCTTGACGGCGAACGGCGCGGTGTACGAGTACAACTTCAGTCGGGAAGTCTGGATTCCGATTCCGATGCGGGCGCTCCCGGAGAACGAAGTGCAGCAAAGCGTCATTGGCCTCCGCGGTCCAAGCCGCACCACCGAGGAGGGATGACGGCCCTCGTGCAGGAACCCAAACATCACGCCGGCGAGGCGAGCGGGTCGGGCCCGCCACCTTCCTTCCGGGCCGCGTACAAACCCCACACACCGGGCACGCCCTTGAGCTCGTGCGAGCCACGGTCGGCGAAGGTCAGGCCGGATCCGAACATGAGGTCCCGTACGGTCTGGGATACGAGTACCTCCGACGGATGGGCCAGGGCCGCCACGCGAGCGCCGATGTTGACGGCGAGCCCTCCGAGCTTGACCCCTATTCGCTCCACCTCACCGGTATGGAGCCCGGCGCGCACTTCGATCCCGAGCGGCCGCACCGCGTCGGCAATCGCCATGGCACAGCGGACGGCGCGGGCGGGCCCGTCGAACGAGGCGAAAAAGCCGTCGCCCGCCGTGTCAATCTCGTTCCCCCGATAGCGGGCGAGCAGCCCTCGCACCGTCGAGTGGTGCCGCAGCACCACGTCGCGCCAGCGCCGGTCGCCGAGCTCGGCGGCGCGCCGCGTCGACTCGACGATGTCGGTGAAGAGGATGGTCGCGAGGATGCGGTCGAACGACGCCTCCTCCTCACCGATCTCGGCGAGGAATCGTCGCACCTCGGCAACGATCGGCTCGCCCCGCGCGTACCAGTGGAAGTGCGGCCCACCGCGGCTCGAATGCTCGATGACGCGGGCGCCCGGGATCTTGCGGGCGACGAAGTGCCCGGTCTCGGGGAGCACCTCGTAGAAACGATCGCTGTCGACGAGCACGAGGGTGGGAACCTGAATCGTAGAAAGTACGGCGCGGATGTCCGTGTGCAGGTAGCTCGTGAGCTCGGCCGCCAGCCCGCCGGGCGTGACCGAGCCCCGAGCGTAGCGGGCGAACCACTCGCGCTCCGGCCCGGCGGGGGCGTCCCACCAGTCCAGCGTGCCCCAGGTGTCGCGCACGGCCTGGATCTGCTCCTGCCAGCGCGCCCGCGAAGGCATCCAGGGCGTCTCCTCGGTCGGGAGGTAGGTGACCTGCGGGTCGATGAGGATGAGTGATCTCGTGCGCTCGGGATACGTGGCCGCGAAGAGTGACGCCACGATCGTGGATTCGTACGTGGCCATGATCGACGCGCGCTCCGACCGCGTCGCCTTGAGCACCGCGAGGACGTCGTCCGTCAGGTTGTCGATGTCTGGCACGGACCCCGGCGTGAACCGCTCGGAGCAGCCCCAGCCGCGGCGGTCGGTCACGATCAGGCGGGTGTACCTTGCCAGACCACGCAAGAAGCGGGAGAGCGCGGCACTCTCCCAGTTCACGTCGACGTTGGAGCAGTAGCCCTGGAGATAGACGAGGTCAGTTGAACCCTCTCCGCAGACCTGGTAGGCGAGCGAGACGTCGCCGTTCCATGCGAAGCGTGTCTCGGGCCGGTCCATGCCCCATAGTCGTGCAGCGGCCATGCCGGTGCAACCGGTCCTGGAATACGCACAGCGGGATGCCGGGGCGCCCCGGCGGTACCCTTGGCAAGATTCCTGGGCTAATTGTCATTGCTGCCAGGTGCAGGCCGGTGAGACAAGAGAGCACCCGGGCAGCGCCCGGGGAAGGAGGCGGCCATGGCTTCTCGGCGCGTCGTCATGCTCGCGATGCCGTGCGCGGAAGTGGTCGAGGTCGGTGGGGTCCTCGACATCTTCTATGCGGTGAACGAGCGCCTCGCCGAGGCGGGCGCCTCCGATCAGGGCTACGCGGTGGAGGTGGTGTCCCCGGTACCCACGGTCTGCGCCTGGCCCGGGCTCCGCCTGGTCGCCGATCGCTCGTATCGCCCCGTTCGTGGCCCCATCGACACCCTCATCGTCACCGGGGTTGACCGGCCGGACGACGCCCGCCGGGATCTCGACCTCGTCCGCTGGCTGGCCCGGACGGCGCCCCGAGTCCGGCGGATCGTGGGCCTCTGCACCGGCAGCTTCGTCCTGGCCGAGGCCGGACTCCTGGACGGCCGAACCGCCACCACGCATTGGGCGTTCTGCGACGAGTTGGCGCGGCGGTTTCCGCGGGTGATCGTCCAGAGCGATCCCATCTTCGTGCGCGACGGCGCCGTCTACACCTCGGCCGGCGCTACCGCCGGCGTGGACCTCGTCCTGTCCCTCGTGGAGGAGGATCTCGGCCGCCGCATCGCGCTGGCGGTGGCACAGTGGATGGTCGTTTTCCTGAAGCGACCGGGCGGCCAGGCTCAGTTCAGTGCCCAGCTCTCGACGCAGATGGCCGAGCACCAGCCGCTGCGGGACTTGCAGGCGTGGGTCATCGAGCATCTCCGCGCCGATCTGTCGATCGACTCCCTTGCCCGTCGCGTCTCGATGAGCCCGCGAAACTTCTTCCGGGTGTTCGTGCGCGAAGTCGGGATGACCCCCGGGCGCTTCGTCGAGCGCGTCCGGGTAGAGGCGGCGCGGCGCCTGCTCGAGGAGACTTCGCGCGGGGTCGGGGACGTCGCCGCCGCCTGCGGGTTCGGTAGCGATGAGACGATGCGCGTCGCGTTTCGCCGCGTCCTGGGCGTGAGCCCCCGGGGCTACCGGAGCCGATTTTGCACGACCTCACCGTCGTAGGCGGGGGCCTCGGCGAAACGCTCTTCGGCATCCTGTTCGCCCTCGGAGTGCCGCTCTGGCTGGCGGCAGAGGAGACGGTTCGCCAGGCTCTCGTGTCGAGCCGGTACGAAGGTCATACCCACTCCGGACCAGGTCAGAGAGGAGGAAGCCACGATGAACCAGGCGACCGCGATCGGCGATACGGCCCTCGGAGATCTCCGTTTGGCCCTGCGCGGCGGCGTGCTGCTTGCGCGGGATCCCGGTTATGACGATGCGCGGCGGATCTTCAACGCCATGATCGATCATCGTCCGGCGATCATCGCGCGCTGCGCCAGCGCCGCCGATGTCGTCGCGTGCGTGGACTTTGCCCGCGCTCGCGGCCTCGAGGTCTCGATCCGGGGCGGGGGCCACAATGTCTCCGGCAAGGCCGTATGCGAGGACGGGCTGATGATCGATCTGGCCCCGATGAAGAGTGTGCGGGTGGATCCCGTTCGGCGCACCGCGCGGGCCGAGCCCGGCCTGACGCTCGGTGAGCTCGACCGCGACTGTCAGCGGTTCGGCCTCGCTACCCCCACCGGGATCGTCTCGGCCACCGGCATCGCGGGACTGACGCTGGGCGGCGGCATCGGCTGGCTCGGCGGCAAGCACGGGCTCGCCTGCGACAATCTCCTGTCCGTCGACATCGTGACCGCCGATGGCAAGCTGCTGAGCGTCGGCCCGACCGACTACCCGGACCTGTTCTGGGCCGTGCGCGGCGCCGGGGCCAACCTGGGTGTCGTCACGTCGTTCGAGTACCGCCTGCACGAAGTCGGGCCGGTGCTCGCCGGATCGGTCGCGTGGCCTCTCGCGCAAGCGAAGCGCGTGCTGCGCTTCTACGAGGAGTTCGCAGGCGGATGTCCCGACGAGCTCAGCGCCAACGCGGCCTTCGCCACCGCCGACGATGGCGCGCCGGTGCTCGCCATCGCGGTGGCCTGGATCGGGTCGCTGGATGCCGGCCGTCAGGCCCTGAAGCCGCTGCGGTCGTG
The DNA here is from genome assembly GCA_035315345.1 of Candidatus Methylomirabilota bacterium. NCBI lineage: Bacteria > Methylomirabilota (SeqCode) > Candidatus Methylomirabilota bacterium. The sequence goes on along the minus strand of DATFYA010000191.1, from coordinate 9,546 downwards.
CGAGCATCCTCTGGCCGATGCCATTGCCCCCATGGGCTATGTCGACCTGCAGCGGGGTGGTGACGCTGCCTTCCCCCGCGGCCGCCGGCACTACTGGAAGGCCGGGTTCCTTCGTCGGCTCGACCCGGAGACGATCGACGTGCTGGTGCACTTCGCGGCCACCCAGCCCACGCCCCACAGCATGATCGCGCTCCAGCAGATGCATGGGGCGGCCGCGCGAGTGCCACCGGCCGAGACCGCGTTCGCGCATCGTCACGAACAGTGGGATTGCATGGCCCTTACCCAGTGGGACGGGCCGGCCGACGACGAGAGGAGCATCCGCTGGACGCGGGCGCTCTATGACCGGCTCGAGCCCCATCTCGAGCGTGCCGTCTACGTGAACGATCTCGGCGAAGACGAGGGGGACCGCGTCCGCGCCGCCTACGGAACGAACTATGACCGGCTCGCCACGGTCAAGGCGAAGTACGATCCCGACAACTTCTTCCGCGGGAACCAGAACGTGGCCAACGCGACCAGGATGTACCGAGGAGATTGACTGAGCGACGATCAACAGGAGGGTGTGATGAGTCGAGCCGATATCGCCGCAGTGAATCGAAGCTTCGAGGAAGCCACCCGCAAGAGCGACATCGATCGCATGGCGTTGCTGTACACCCAGGATGCCATGGCTCTCCCGCCGGACGGGCCGGTGGTCAAGGGACGCGAGAACATCAAGCACATGTGGGCCTCTACGATCAGCCAGATGGGGCTCAGGGAGATGAGGCTCGATACGATCGACCTCGAGATTGCAGGCGACGCAGCCTCCGAGGTCGGCGAGGCGACACTGAGCTTCGAGGCCGAGCCGGGGAAAAGACAGACAGCAGTTGTGAAGTTCGTCGTGGTGTGGAAGAAGGTTGATGGGCAGTGGCGGTTGCATCGTGACATCTGGAACGCACAGGGAGCATAGACGAGCCACCGCGTCCGCGACTCCGAACCGAGCTGGCGGCATGTGAGACCGGGATGCGACCAGATCTGACGCTGAGACTGCCGACGCAAGAGGAGGAGGAAGAAGTCCTCCGGGCTCATCGGGCCACTTCCCCCGACGTTCCGTCCTTCCTCCATTACTACGAGGAGGGCATGCCCTTTCGTCGCTATCTCGAGCTCCTCGCCGAGCAGGAGCGGGGCGTGAACCTCCCGTCGCCGGACCATGTTCCGGCGACGTTTCTGTTTGCGTTGGTCGGCAGCCGAATAGTGGGGCGCGTCTCGATCCGGCACTCACTCAATGACTTTCTCCATCGTCTCGGCGGGCACATCGGCTACGTCGTGGTCCCCGAGTTTCGAAGACGTGGCTATGCCACCGAGATTCTCCGCCAGTCGCTGCACATCGCTCGCGAGAAGTGCGGTGCTCGGCGCATTCTCGTGACGTGCGACGACGACAACATCGGATCGATCAGAACGATCGAGAAGAACGGCGGCATTCTCGAGAACGTCGTCCACGGCCCGGATCTCGACAAGCCAAAACGCCGCTACTGGATCGACCTGACGTAGCGTACGGGACGTAAGAACACCCCGGTATTTCCTTTCCGGATGTCGCGGCAATTACTTTGGAAATTCGACCGAATCCTGTCGGCATGCGCTTTGCCTGTTGCCCTCAGCAAGGAGGAGCGCCGGATGCCAAAGTACCCCAGGTGCGGGCAGGTGAGGGCGGCGGTTACGGGCCTGCTCGTGGTGATGTTGGCGGTTGGCTGCGAAGCAGGCATCGCGCTCAACGCCGTCCGCTCGAAAGGTACCCCGGGCGCCCTCAATACCAAGGGTTCCCTCCGTGTCATCGCTCCGGCGTGCATCAATGGCTTCGACTCCTGCGAGTCGGTGGCGCTCGTCGAGAAGGCTACGGATCTGGAAGCGTGGGCATTCACCTACAGGGAACGGCAGCGCGGCCCCTTCGGCGTCCCGGTCGGAGAACTGCCGATGACGCTCTACATCGTGGGCCCCAAGAAAGCCTGTGACGTCGTCGAAGGCATGGCGACCACGCGGGAGGGGACCGACGTCGCGATAAAGGGCATCTCCGAGCCCTGTCACGGCCCATTCTTTTTCGTCAAGAATCGATGATCCTCGCGGCCTCGGCGCGGGCAAGGCGGTCGTCACCGGCAACCAAGTTAGCCGTCGCACGGGCCTCCGGGTGCGGGCACACTCTACCGGGTCGAACTACCCCGTCGCGTAGATCCGCCGACCCCTCATGTATTGGGGGGCGCCGCAGAGACGTCGGCCAGGGCAGTGCGTGAATCGCGCTCTACTGCGATGTCGCCGAGTGTGAGTATGCCCACCACCTGGCTGCCGTCGGCCACCGGGATGCGGCGGATCGCCTTCTCGCGCATGACGCGCACCGCGTGACCCACGCTGTCCTCAGGTCCGACCGTGACGACCTGGCGGCTGCACACGTCCTCGACTCGCGTCTGGGCCGGATCCCGGCCTTCGGCCAGCGCGCGCACCACGATGTCGCGGTCTGTCAGGATCCCCACCAATACGCGGCCGGCGTCCGCCATCACCAGCACGTCGCCGATGTCATCGCGCCGCATCACCTCCGCCGCCTCCAGTACCGTCGCGTCGGGCTTCAACGCCCGCGGGCAGGGGCTCATGACTTCCCGGACGATGTCGCTGACGCGATGGTCCTGGGTGAATCCCGCTCGATGTGCGCCGGCGGATACGGTGCCCGTCTGACTCCGCTTGGATCGCTCGTCCATAGTCGTCCTCCCTTTAGCCCGGCTGATCAGCAAGGACCATGCCGCGATTAGAGTTACCCGCCAGCCTCCAGGTGATGGCATTGCCGCTGTGCCGGCTGGCGGTGCTCATTGAGCCAGATGCGCGGGTTCCGGCCATCAATTCGTGGTGCGGGCTGTTGCTGTTCGGGACGAGGTGTTCTGCTTCGGCTTGCCGGGATCGATGGATTGGGGTCGAATTCAACGGCGCACGGCGTTCCTGGGACCAAGCTTCGACGGGTAAGACTCCGGAGGGTTCGTGGCGCGGGAAGGAGACACGATGCGAAGCGCTCGTGAACGTCGCTCGATATGGATGGTCGTCGCCGCCGTCTCCCTCGCCTGGGGCCTGGCCGCCTGCGCGAACAACCTCGCGCAGGAACTGGCGTGGGAGAGGTGGAAGAAGTGCCGCGACTACCCCGGGCTCATCTTCAACACCATCGACCGGGATGGGGAGATCTGGGTCAAATTCGCGGCTGGCGTCTCGGACCGCGACCTCGAGCCGTGGCGCGCGTGCCTGCGACAAGCCGAGGCCGAGCAGGCGGAGCGCGGTCTCGGCGCAGGCCGAGCCCCTCGCTTGGCCTCGGGCCCGGCACCGACGGCTGGGACTCCTCCACGGTTTGCGCCGGAATGGAAGCGCGGTGACGAATGGGCCTACCGGTGGCAAAGTCCCCTGGGCCAGGGGACCTTCATCTGGTCCTTCGATCACGAGGACACGCTCGACGGGGAGGCCTTCTACGTCCTTCGGTCCGGTCCCACGCGCGACATCTACTATCGTAAGAAGGACCTCGCGTACTACATGGACAAGGTGAACGGGACGGTCGAGTACCGGCACACACCGCCGACGCCGTGGGCGCCCTGGCCGTTCCGCGCCGGCGCCAGGTGGGAAGTGCGCTTCGCCGCCGAGCAGCCGGCCGAGAGCCAGGTCGAGCACCACGTCCGCGTCTGCGAGTCCTCCGACGATACGATCACCGTACCCGCCGGCACCTTCGACGCTGTCAAGGTCGTCTGCCGACATGCCGCGACCGGTGCCCTATCGCTCGAGATCTGGTACTCGCTGCCCGTGAAGCAGATGGTCCGCGAGAGGAGCGTCTTCGCCTATGGCGTCCGGGAGCGGGAGCTGATCGCCTACAAGGTTCGCTAATTGGCCGGCGCTCCGCGAACGGCAGCGGTCGCCGGCGCGCGGTAACCCGACCGCGACACGGAACGGCGTCGCGATCTCGCACCCGGAAGGACCGTTCTGCCGCGCTCTGACCTCGCCGGCTCGGCGGATCTGCCGCCGATCAGTGGCCGAGGGCCTTGCGCAGGTCCTCGCCCTGGGACTTCCACCACTGGTGCAGGATCGTGATGTCGGTGCCGACCGAGAAGTGCCGGACGCCCATGTCGAGGAAGTACTTGGCCTGATCGGCGGTGGCGATCTCGGCGCGGGGCGGCACGCCCATCTTGATAGCGGTCTCGAACACGCGGCGCTCGACCACGCGTAGCTCCGGGGAGTAGCGCTCGCCCGGCCGTCCCATGCCCATCGAGTAGTCGGAGCCGCCCCACTGCACCATGTCGATGCCTTGGACCTTCAGGACCTCCTCGAGCGTGTCGACCGTACCCGGCTTCTCGATCATGATGGCCACCACGATGTCGCGCAGGGCCTGGACGTATTCCTTGGTCCCGCCGTAACCCATGTAGGTGAACCGGCGGGTGGCCACCCCGTAGGTGCCCTTGTCCTCCGGCGTTTCCGCGCGCACGATGCGCACGCACTCCTGCACGTCGGCGGCGGAGCGACAGTCGGCGAACAGGATGCTGTGGAAGCCGGAGCCGATCGCGCGCTGGGCGAGGAAGCCCCGCGGCTCCTGGTCGACCTTGAGCTGCATCGAGATGTTGTAGATGTCGCTGGCCCGGGCGAGGTTGTCGAGGTCGTGGAGGTCGAAGGGGCCGTACTCGCCCACGAACTCGACGTAGTCGTAGAGTCCCGTGTGCCCGATAGCTTCCACCACGGACGGCCAGGTGGTGTGGATGTGGGTGGACAGCGTGGGCTTGTCGGCCTTCAGGAGCTGGCGCAGCTTGTTGGGTCTCATTTCGTCCCTCCTATCGTGTCCAGCCCAGCCAGTCACAGGCCGCCCGGCCCATGACGAGGTCGAGGTCGCGGCCCTTCAGCCAGGGCAGCTCTTCCGTGAACAGCGTGACGCACTGGCGCCACGGGCACGGCATGCGCGTGATGTCGGTGCCCCAGAACCACCGCGCGGGGCCGAAGGCGTCGTAGAGGCGGTGCAGATTGTCGTGGATGTCGCGAAACGGGTAGGGCTGATCGGAGTAGCTCGGCGCACCGGTGGCCTTCATCGCGACGTTGGGATATTTCGCGAGCGCGAGCACCTCCGCCAGATTCGCCCACCGCTCACTCGGGCTCGCGTTCCCCCGCGGGCGACCGAGGTGATCGAGGATCAGCTTGAGGTTCGGGTACCGCCGGGCGACCTCGGCGACCTTCGGAAGGAAGTTCGCCGCCATCATCGCGATCGGCAGGCCGGCCCGCTCGGCCGCGGGCCACAGCCAGTCGACGGTGCCGTCCGTGGGCCACTTCTCCTGCTCCGGGCCGATGAAGGTGAAGCGGCAGCCGAGCATGCCCGGGCGCTGCTTCCAGGTGTCGACCAGCGCGCGACTCTCCGGGTTGTCGAGGGGGAAGTTGCCGAGGATGGCGAACCGCTCGGGATGCGCACGTGCCGCGTCGATGCAGAGCTCGTTCGCGTTCGGATCCCACGGCGTGTGCGGCGTCAGGATGGCGGCGTCGACTCCGCCGGCGTCCATTTCCTTCAGGGCATCGTCTTCGAGATAGGCGGGAATCTGCCGGTGCCACGGGCTGGTGGGGTTGCCCGCGTTCCAGAGGTGAATCTGCGCGTCGACGATCAGCATGGTCGACTCCTTGTCGGCGCGGTCGGCGCTACGGCCGGTCTGGCCCGTTGGCGATGGCCATGCGCACCGCGGCCTCGGCCAGTAGCGCGGCCGGACTCACCAGATCCTCGGCCTCGGCGTCCTCGCCCAGCAGCAGGGGGATCTCCGTGCAGGCGAGGACGACGCCGTCCACGGGTACGGCCCTCAACCGATCCACCGCGGTTCGCGCCGCGCGCGCATCCGCCGGGCCATTGCCGCCCTCGGCGACGGCACGGATACCGGCATCGAGCGGGGCCTGCGCGGTCGGATCCACGCCCTCGCACCGGATGCCGCGCCGACCGAGCGCATCGACATGCGGCTGCGGCGGGCCGGCGAAGCCCAGCACGCCGGTGCGGCGCCATCCTCTCCGCGCGACCTCGTCGGCCGTGATCTCGATCATGCTGAGCACCGGCCGGCCGGCGGCCTTCTGGATCGCGTCCAGCCCGACATGGGCGGCGTTGCAGGGGATGACCAGGAAGTCGGTCATGTTGCCGAGCCAGGCGGCCGCCTCGACCAGCGCGGGATCGACCTCCATGGGCAGGATGGCTCGGCCGTCGGCATCCAGGCGGACCGGTGGCCGCCGGTGATACCAGACCACCATGGGCGGGTAGCCGCGGTTGAAGTCCTGGGGAATGAGCTGCTGCGAGATGCGGTGCACGCGCGCCTCGAAGTCCATCGTCGCCTGCGGGCTGATGCCTCCCAGTACACCGATACACTTCATCTGACCCTTCGCCCCGGAGAAAGCGTCCGGGCCCTCCCCGCCGCCGAGATCATGACGTCTGTCCCAGCGCGTTCAGCAGTGCGCGCTGTCGGCTCAGGCGTGTCGGACGCTCCTGGGCGAACCGCTGCACCCCGGCGAAGATCGAGTCCGCGTCCAGGCGCGCCTCGGCGATCACGTCCGCCTCGGTGCCGCCGGTCAGCCACACGTTGTCCTGGTCGGCGGTGAGGGAGTACTCATCGGTCAGCGAGCCGACGTTGCGCAACGGCCACATGCGGCGCGTTCCACTCATCACGAACATCAGATCCTGGCGGGCCTCGGGCGGCAGCACGCCGTTCCGGTACGCTTCAGGCTGGCGGTCGAACAGCTCCTCGCTGATCGCCGCGATGACCTTCACGTTGATGCCCGCCTGCGTCAGCCGCGGCAGCACGCTCACGAGGTTGAACGTCGAGCTCGATCCCTGGGCCACGACGTAGCCGTGTCGCGGCTGGCCCGGCGCGAAGTCGCGGATGACGTAGAGACCCTTGGCGGCAGCCCGCAGATCGGAGTCGGCGAACGTGTTGCGGTCGGCCACGCGGAAGTCCGGGCGGGCCACCTCGATGACGATGACGCCGACCTTCTTCTCGCGCGCGGCGATCTCGGCGGCGGCGAAGTAGCCGGGGGCCACGTCGTTGTAGTCCCAGAAGCTCAGGTTGATCACCTGATCACGCGGGAACAGCTTCCATACCTGGGGCGCGAAGATCCCGAAGTGGGTGCGCGCGTCGGCCGCGGTCTCCGGGCCGGAGTGCCCGGCGAGGATGTGCAGGACGCCGGTGCGGAACTTGCTGTCTTGGTTCTGCTGGCTCCAGACGCGCGCGGGCAGGTACATCAGCGGCGTGAAGGCGCCGTAGGTGCCGCTGAACGCCCACACCCCCGCAAACTGATCGGGGTTCAGCGACGCGCTCTGGCCGACCAGGCCGATGGCGGTCGACGCGTTGCCCGCTTCCTCGATCGCGGCCTTGAGCCTCGTCCCCAGCGGGTTGGTCTCGGGATCGTAGTGGCCCCAGATGCTGCCGTGCTCGAGGTTGATCGATTCCGAGAGGTCGGCCGCCAGGGTCAATACGCGGTTGTCGGTGACGTGGTTCGCCCACTTGACGATCTCCGACACGGCCCGTCGGGCGCCCGCCGTCTCGCCCGCCTTGCGGAACAGCGAGATCTTGAGCTGCTTCTCCTTGCCCGAGACCGAATTCCGAACCGTGAGCGTCTGCGGCTCCTCGGGAAGATTGGCGACCTTGAGCCGGTCGTCCAGGAATGGGTCGTGCTTCACGTCGACGCGGAGCGGGATCTCGGCCGGCACCGAGTCGCCGATCTCGACCAGACGATCGGCCAGCCAGTCCCCGAGGCCATCGCGCTCGAGGACCGACATGACGACGTCGATGTTGGTCTTGAACTGGATGAGCCGCTCCCGCGGGTCGGTGACCGGCCCCTGGCTGATCCCCTGGAACTCGACGCCGTAGCGGGCCTCGAAGGTGCGCGCCAGGCCAAGGAAGTATTCCGAGTTCATCTTCATCCCGTACGGATGGCTCGGGTAGCCCACGACCTGGTCGCCCGCGCCGGGGATCTTGCCGTTCACCGCACCGGGCCAGTATCCCTTCGTGGTTGTGCCGATCACGATCATCGGCCGGCGATCGGTGGGGTCCCAGGCCTCCATGGTCCGCAGCGCGCCCACGATCTGGTCGTAGTCGTGACCATCCGGCAGCGAGAGCACGTTCCACCCGTACGAGGTCCACTGATCGATCAGGCGATAGCCCGTGAACTTGCTTGCCACCACGCCTCCGATCAGCGAATCGTCGATGCCCGCGTTGTTGTCGGACAGGAAGATCCGGAGCCGCTTGCCGACCTGCAGCGCGATGGCCTGGGTCTTGAGCTCCTGGGCGTGTCCCTCGGTCATGGCGAACTCGCCCTCGAGCGCGATGACCTTCGGCGTCCCCATGGGAGCGCCCATGATGTCCCAGAACGCCGCCTTTCCCGCGGCCGTCGCGACCCCGACGCCCGAGGGGCCGCCATTGACGTCGTTGGTGAGATCGGTGGACTCGATGTGCCCGGACAGCGCCCGGATGCCGCGCCCCCTGGCCTGGGCGAACAGCGGATGGTCCGACAACCCCTGGTCCGCGAGCAGCGTCCGCAGCGCGCCGGCGCCGCGGCGGAATCCGAGCGCGTCGACCGGGAGCATGGCGACGTCCGGCGCCACGTGATAACGGCGATCGCCCGTCGCGTGATGCTTCCGGTAGAGCGCCTGGCCCAGGATCATCCACAGCGCGTAGCAGGTGGGGGCGCAGTGTCCGGCGGCCAGCATGAACTTGTCGCCGTACGGATGCTTGGGGCGCCGGTAGTCGTAGCGGAGCCCGCCCAGCTCGGGCCCGGCCAGGTGCGCCGCCACGTTGAACGGGGTGTAGGCGAGCGGACCGCCGAAATGCCCGGTCTGGGCATAGTTGCCCAGCAGCGTGAGGGTCATGCAGGTCATGTAGCCGACGTCTTCCAGGCGGCGCCGCTCGTAGGGAAGCCCTGACGCCATGTCCGGCCGTTGCGACGTGTGAACACTCATCGAAGTCTCCTCGACGTGGTCTGGTGCTACTTCGCGGCCGCCGGGAACGCCGGCAGCTTGCCGATGTCACGCAGGTCGTGCTGGATGATGACGGTCGCCTTGACGTTCCCGACGATCTGCTTCATGCGCTCGATCGAGGCGACGGTCTGTGCGCGGTCGAAGTTGAAGACCGGCACGCCGTCCTTTTCGTAGTTCTCGTGGAAGTGGACCGCGTCGCCGGTGAGCAGGAACGGACCGGTGTCTTTCAACCGGACGAGCAGGGCGCTATGGCCCGGGGTGTGACCCGGCGCCCGGAGAACGACCACGGTGCCGTCGCCGAACACGTCCTTGTCCGCGGTCAGCGGCTCGACCTTCCGCTTTTCATCGATCCAGCTCTTGAAGCCCGCGACGTTGGCGCCCTGCATCGGCGTCGGCGAGGTGATCTGGTCCCAGTCGCCCTTGCCGATGAACAGCGTCGCGTTCGCGAACGGCACGAGCTGGCCGGTATGGTCCGGGTGAAAGTGGCTGATGCCGACGTACTTGACCTGCTCCGGCGTGACCTTGAGCTCCTTGAGGCGGTCCGCGAGGCCGATCTTCGGCGCGTTCGGATTGGTGCCCGG
>DATFYA010000190.1 GCA_035315345.1 Candidatus Methylomirabilota bacterium | reverse complement strand
CCGGTCGATCAGGTCGCCCTGGTCGCACGAGTGAAATCGATGCTGCGGATCAAGGAGCTTCATGACTCGGTGGAGGCGATGGCAGCGAAGCTGGCCGAGTCGAACCGGACGCTCGACCAGCGCGTCCAGGCCCAGGTGGCTCAGCTCGAGCGGCTCTCGCGTCTCAAGCGCTTCTTCTCTCCGCAGCTCGCGGAGCTGATCGTGGACGGGGGCGCCGAGGATCCGCTCCAGACGCACCGGCGGGAGGTCACCGTCGTCTTCCTGGACCTCCGGGGATTCACCGCGTTCGCCGAGACCGCCGAGCCCGAGGAGCTCATGGGCATGCTGCGCGAGTATCACGCCGCGATGGGCCGGCTGATCCTCGAGCACGAGGGAACGCTCGAGCGCTTCACCGGCGACGGGATGATGGTGTTCTTCAACGATCCGATCGAGGTGCCGAACGCGGCGGAGCGGGCGGTCCGCATGGCGGTCGCGATGCGCGATCAGGCCGGTGTCCTCGCGGCCGGCTGGCGCAAGCGCGGCTGGAGCGTCGGCGGCCTCAAGGTGGGCGTCACCCAGGGCTACGCCACCATCGGGGCCATCGGGTTCGAGGGGCGCGTCGACTACGGCGCGATCGGAACGGTCACCAACCTGGCCGCGCGGCTGTGCGGCGAGGCGACCGGCGGACAGATTCTCATCTCGGCCCGGGTCGCGACGGCGGTGGAGGGTCTGATCGACGCGGAGAGCGTGGGCCCGCTGACGCTGAAAGGACTGGCCCGGCCGGTGCCGGCGTGGAGCGTCCGCGGGCTGCGCTGACGCTCAGCTCCGCGCCGCGATCTCCGCGTCGAGCAGCTCGCGCAGCTGCCGCAGGTCGTCGAGATTGAAGTTCTTCAGCTGATCCTCGACGAGCAGCTCGATGGCGCCCTGCACGACGATCTTCTGGTGGATCGCCTTGTAGAGATCGCCCAGCCACTGCCCCTGCTTGATCGCGTCGGCGTCGAGATGGAACTTCCCGGTCTGGATGAGGGCCACCACGATGTCTCGCGCCATCTCGGACACGCTGCTCACGGGCATGTCTCCTCCCTCTTGCATGGCCATGGGCTCAGAGCGTACCAGCGGCCTCCAGCCCCGGCAACACGCCCGCCGGCTGATCAAAAAGGTCCAGATGCGAGACGGCGCCCGAGAGCCGCACGCGAGGCGTGGTCGTTCCACGTTGAGCGTGCGGCCGAGGGCGCCAACGAAGCAGATGGGCCTTTTTCATCAGCCGGCTACAGCGCGCGCAAGCGCGGGTAGAGGAGCGCGGTGGCGCCGGCCAGGGCGACCAGCGCGAGGCCGCTGGCGCCGAGCGCCGCGCTCACCCCGAAGAGCGAGGCGAGCGCGCCGATCTGGAGCTGACCGAGAGGAGCGAAGCCGATCGCCACCACCCAGGCGCCGCCGGCTCGGCCGCGCAGGTGAGGCGGGACGCTCAGCTGCAGCAGGCTCTGGGCGAGCAGGTCGGCGAGGGCGCCGGCCGCGTTCGCCATCACCACCACCACGACCACGCCGCCGAATCCGACGAGGTACGGCGCGGCGCCGAGCGCGATCAGGCTCGCCCCGAAGGCCAGCAGCACGCCGGTGAAGAGCGCGCCGCTCCCGCGGGTGAAGCCGCGCATCGAGGCGAGCAGCGCGAGGATGCCGCCGACCGCGCGCGCCGCGTTCATGGCGCCGAGCCCTTCGGGCCCGGTCTGCAACACGTCGCGCGAGAGGCTCGGCAGGAGCGCCTGGTGCGCGAAGCCCAGGACCTCGGCGCCCGCGGTGAGCAGCATCAGCACCAGCAGCGTCGGATCGTCACGCACCGCCGCCACGAAGGCGGTGACGCCGCGCCAGAGCGAATCACTCTCGCGGTCGACGGCCGGCGTCGGGGCGGTCGCGGGCAGGAGCGCGAGGCCGCCGGCCAGGTAGGCGGCGGCGACCGCGAGGTAGGCGTGGCCCGAGCCCAGGTGCGCGATGAGCGCGCCCACGCCGAGCGAGCCCAGCAGCCAGCCCGCGCGCATCGCGATGCCGAGCACCGCGAGGCCGTTGACGAGCGCGCCGGCGCCGACCACGTCGTGCGCGTAGCTCTGGCGCGCCGCGTGCTCGACGCCGCGCAGGGCGCCGGCCGCGAAGGTGAGGACCATGAGCTGGCCGAGCGTCACCACGCCCAGCAGGGTGAGCGCGCCCATCAGGCCCGCGGCGAGCGCCTGGCCCACGCCGGTCGCCACGAGCAGGCGCTGACGCGAAACCCGGTCGGCGAGCACGCCGGCCGGCACCCCCACGAAGGCCAGCGGCAGCGCGCGGCAGCCCATGGCCGCGCCGACCAGGAAGGGGGAGTCGGTCAGCTCGAGCGTGAGCCAGCCCAGCACCACCAGCTCGCCCATCATGCCGATCGAATTCAGCAGGGTTCCGGCCCCGAGCCAGCGCAGGTCGGGGAGCCGGAGCAGCGCGAGATTGAGAATGCGGCTCAGCCTCCCTGGGCGGCGACCGCGGGCCGGCGCATCAGGGCGACCGCGAGCGGGCCCAGCACGAGCGCGGCCCCGACCGCGTTGAGCATCGCGAAGCCCCAGATGCCCAGGATCATGCCGCCGGCCGCGGAGCCGATGGCGCCCATCAGCCCCATGAGCAGATCGGCGAAGCCCTGCACCGAGGCGCGCTCCACGGACGACAGCGCGTCGGTCAGCAGCGCGCTGCCCGACACGAACGCGAGGTTCCAGCCGACGCCGTTCAGGAACAACCCGGCGATGATCGTCGCGCCCGCGTCGCCCGGGGCCAGCCCGGCCAGGCCGATCGCGCCGATCAGCAGCAGCGCGCCAAGGGCGATCACGGGCAGCCGGCCGAGGCGGTCGGCGAGCCAGCCGGAGAGCGGCGAGGCCACGTACATGCCGGCCAGGTGCAGGGAGACCGCCACGCCGATGGTGCCCACCGAGTGGCCCTGATCGTGGAGATAGAGCGGCGAGGTGGAGGTGGTGGCGATCATCACGAACTGGCTGACCGACAGCGTGGTCAGCGCGATCTGCACGCGCACGTCGCCCAGGATCGCGCCGAGGCTGCGGGCCGCGCCGATGCGGCGGCCCCGGTCGGCGACGGCCTCGGCCTCGCGCGCGATGACCAGCGGGTCCGGCCGCAGCAGCAGCGCGATCAGCAGCGCGGCCGCGGCGTAGGCGCCCACGCTGACCAGGAACGCGCTCGCGGTGGGCGGCACCGCGAGCCACGCGCCCAGCGTGAGCGCGGGGGCCATCAGGTTGGGCCCGATCATCGAGCCGACCGTGGAGCCCCACACGATCAGGCCCATCGCGCGCCCGCGCTCGCCCGCCGGGCTCACGTCGGCGGCCGCGTAGCGGGCGAGCAGGTTGGAGGTGCTGGCGATGCCGAAGAAGGCCATGCCCACCAGCATGAGCGGGAAGCTGCGGCCGGCGACGCCCAGGAGGCCCAGCACCGCGCCGAGCACGGCCAGCCCGTAGCCGAGGGCCAGGCCGGGGCGACGGCCCGAGCGGTCCATGAGGCGCGCGAGCGGCCAGCTGGCCAGCGCGGTGCCGAGCGCGCCCACCGCGATCGGCACGCCGGACCACGTGTTGGTGCCGGTGATGCTCGCGGCCATGATCGCGCCCACCGCGAGGCCGATGGAGTGGCCGGTGCTGCCGCAGACCTGAGCCACGAACAGCGTGGCCATCAGCTTCCAGCGGACGGCGCCGCGCCGCGACGTCAGGATGAGAGCGTGCATGAGCGAGTGACGACCGTCCCGGATCGTATCACGCCCGCGTCGGTCCGCTCGATTCTGGTACGATCGCGGCCGAGCGATGAAGACGATGCTCGTGAGCCGTGTGGTCCCGTGCCTCGCCGATCTCGGCGGGGGCAAGAACCTGTGCTTCGTGAAGGTCGAGACCGACGGCGGCCCGCACGGCTGGGGCGAGTGCTACACGCAAGCCGACCGCGACACGAGCATCGTCGCCCTGGTGGAGGCCCTCGGCCGCTATCTCGTCGGCCGCGACGCCGCGCAGATCACCCACTTCGTGCACTGGGCCTACCACGACTTCGCGGCCAAGCGCGGGGCGATGGACTTCTGGAGCGCGGTGAGCGGGCTCGAGCAGGCCCTCTGGGACATCGCGGGCAAGCGCCACGGCGCCCCGGTCCACGTCCTGCTCGGCGGCCCCTGCCGCGAGCGGATCCGCGTCTACGCCAACGGCTGGTACGGGGGCGCCAAGGCCCCCGCCGACTACGCGGCGCGGGCGCGCGAGACGGCGGGGCGCGGATTCACCGCGCTGAAGTTCGATCCGTTCCCGGGGCCGTGGCGCACCCACGTCTCGCGCGAGGCCGAGGAGGCGGCGGTGGCCAGCGTGGCCGCGGTGCGCGAAGCGGTAGGGCCGGCGGTCGACCTGCTGATCGAGGTGCATCGGCGCCTGGCGCCCATGCACGCCGTCCGCATCGCCCGCGCGATGGAGCGCTACCGGCCGTTCTGGTACGAGGAGCCGGTGTCGTCCACCAACCTGGAGGCGCTCGCCGAGTGCCGGCGGCAGATCGCGATCCCGATCGTGACCGGCGAGGAGCTGTACACCCGCGCCGAGTTCCGACGCTGCTTCGAGCTGCGCGCCGCCGACATCGTCAACCCCGACGTCTGCAACTGCGGCGGCATCCAGGAGCTGCGCGCCATCGCCCAGATGGCCGAGCCCTCGCTCGTCACCGTGTCGCCCCACAACTACAACTCGACCACGGTCGGGCTCGCCGCCACCCTGCACGTCTCCGCGGCGATCCCGAACTTTCTCATCACCGAATACTTCGTGAACTTCGAGGCGCGCGGGCGCGAGATCGCCCGGCCGCCCATCGAGATACGAGAAGGCTACGTTGACGTGCCGACGGAGCCCGGTCTCGGCATCGAGCTGGACGAGACCGCGCTGGCCCGCTTCCCGGCGCGGGTCTCCACCGGCCGGACGATGCCCGCGCCGGGCGACGAGACGCCGTAGGCGCGCCGCGCGTGACCGCTCCCGATCTCACCCGTCGGTCGCTGCTCGCGGGAGGCCTGGCCCTCGCGGGAGCGGCCGTGATGCCGGCGCGCGCGGGCCGTGCGGCCGACGTCGCGCTCGATTTCGTCTCGGCCCTGGACGCGGGGCGGGCGATCCGCGGCGGGCAGATCTCGTCGCTCGAGCTGACCACTCGGATGCTCGACCGCATCGGGCAGCACAACGGCAAGCTCAACGCGGTGGTGGCCCTCGCCGGCGACGCGGCCGAGCGCGCGCGGGCTGCCGACCTAGCGGCGGCGCGGCGCGACTGGCGGGGCCCGCTCCACGGCGTGCCGTGCACCATCAAGGACTGCTTCGAGGTCGCGGGCGTCACCACCGCCGCGGGATCGCCCGCGCTGCGCAGCCACGTGCCCGCGCGCGACGCGGCGGTGGCCGCGCGCCTCCGGGCCGCCGGCATGGTCATCCTGGGCAAGACCAACGTGCCCATGTTCAACGCCGACTGGCAGACCTACAACGCGGTGTACGGCCAGACCAACAATCCGTGGGACGTCACGCGCACGCCGGGCGGCTCGACCGGCGGCGGGGCCGCCGCTCTCGCGGCGGGCCTCACGTACCTGGAGGTGGGATCCGACCTGGCCGGCTCCGTCCGGATCCCGTCGCACTTCTGCGGGGTCTACGGCCACAAGTCGTCGCTCGACGTGATCCCGCTCCGCGGCCACATCCCGCCGCCGCCCGGCATTCCCGCGACGCCGCCGTCCACGCTGCCGGTGGCCGGGCCGCTCGCCCGCTCCGCGGCGGACCTGCGCGTGGCCCTCGAGGCGCTGGGCGGCCCCGACGGCGACGAGGCGCGCGCGTGGCGCTGGTCGCTGCCGCCGGCGCGCGGGGCGCGGCTGGCCGACTACCGCATCGGCTACGTGCTCGACCATCCGCGCTGCCCGGTATCGCCCGAGGTGGGCGACGCCCTGGCCGCGACGGTCGAGGCGCTGCGCAAGGCGGGGGCGCAGCTCACCGAGGGCTGGCCCCAGGGCATGACGGCCGAGGATCAGTTCGACACCTACTACATGCTGCTCGTGGCCCACTTCGTGCCGCCGGTCCACGCCGATCAGATCCCCGCGCTGCGTCAGCGCGCGGCGGTGCAGGACGGCTCCTATCTCGCGCGGTACGCGCTCGCGGTCACCGCCTCCGACGCCTACATGCAGGCCATGGAGACGCGCCGTCGCCAGGCGCGCGGGGTGTGGCAGGCGTACTTCCGCACCCACGACGCCTTCCTGCTGCCCACCGCGCTGGTCCCGGCGTTTCCCCACGATCCGGCCGGCACCCCGCTGCTGCGCGTGCTCGCTACCCCGCGCGGCGAGCGACCGTATCTGGACATCTGCTTCTGGACTTCCTTCGCGTCGCTCGCCGGTCTGCCCGCGACCACCGCGCCGGTCGGCCTCACGGCGGGCGGGCTGCCGGTCGGCGTGCAGATCGTCGGGCCGTATCTCGAGGACGCCACGTCCATCGACCTGGCCGGCCGCCTCGCCGACGTCGTCGGCGGCTTCCGCCCACCCCCGGGGTTCTGATCATGCCGACGAGCGAGCGCGAATGGGCGGCCCTCTGGCCGCTCGATCCGGCCGTCACCTTCCTGAACCACGGCTCCTACGGAGCCTGCCCGCGCGAGGTGCTCCGCCACCAGGCCGCGCTGCGCGCGGAGATGGAGGCGGAGCCGGTGCGCTTCCTCGGGCGCGATCTCGACCAGCGCCTCGACGCGGCGCGCGCCGCCCTCGCCGCCTTCGTGGGCGCCGACGCCGACGATCTGGCGTTCGTCGCCAACGCCACCGGCGGGGTCAACGCGGTGCTGCGCTCGCTGCGTCTGTCTCCGGGCGACGAGCTGCTGACCACCGATCATTGCTACCAGGCCTGCCGCAACACGCTCGACTACGTGGCGGAGCGGACCGGCGCGCGGGTGGTGGTCGCCACCATTCCGTTCCCGGTCGTCTCGGCCCAGGAGATCGTGGACCGCGTGCTCGCGAAGGCCACCTCGCGCACGCGGCTGGCGCTGCTGGATCACATCACGAGCCCCACCGCGCTCGTCCTGCCCATCGAGCGGCTGATCGACGCGCTGGCCGCGCGGGGCATCGAGACGCTGGTGGACGGCGCGCACGCGCCCGGCATGGTGCCGCTCGATCTGCGCCGCCTCGGCGCCGCCTACTACAGCGCCAACTGCCACAAGTGGCTGTGCACGCCCAAGGGCTCCGCGTTCCTCTGGGTGCGCCGCGATCGGCAGGCGGACGTCCATCCGCTCACGATCAGCCACGGGGCCAGGGGCGAGCGCGCGGGCCGCACGCGCTTCCGGCTCGAGTTCGACTGGACGGGCACGCAGGATCCCACCGCGTGGCTCACCGTGCCGATGGCGATCGACTACCTCGGCGGGCTGGTGCCGGGCGGATGGCCGGCGCTGATGGCGCGCAATCGCGCGCTGGCCCTCGAAGCGCGGCGGCTGATCTGCGCGGCGGTCGGCATTGAGCCGGCCTGCCCCGACGAGATGATCGGCTCGATCGCCAGCATGATCCTGCCGGACAGCCCGGCCACCGATCCGACCTGGCGGGCCCGCGATCCGATCCAGGGCCGGCTCTTCGAGGGCCGGGGCTTCGAGGTGCCGATCATGCGGTGGCCGGCGCCGCCGAAGCGGCTGATCCGCATCTCCGCCCAGCTCTACAATGACGCATCGCAATATGCTCGCCTGGCCGAGGCGGTGGTGAAGGAGCTGGCAGCCGAG
Organism: Candidatus Methylomirabilota bacterium; assembly: GCA_035315345.1. Classification (NCBI taxonomy): domain Bacteria; phylum Methylomirabilota (SeqCode); species Candidatus Methylomirabilota bacterium. The sequence continues at coordinate 16,436 of DATFYA010000190.1, read as the reverse complement.
CGTCGTTAGATTGGGACTGAATTGTGATTAGACCGGTGTACCATGGGCATACGGGAGGTGATTCTCATGGCGGCATCCCGGTCGACCGGCCGATCGGCCAGCCCGCGCCCCGACCTGCAGGCGCACGACTCCGCGATGCGGGCGCCGTTCGCCATGGTGATCCGCGAGCTGATCGACATCCTCGGCGCCCGGCTGGTGGCCTATATCGCGAAGGTGTCAGAGACGCGCGCCGTGCACGAGTGGGGGGCGCGGGGCCGCGGCCCCAAGGACGGCAGCGTCGCACCGCGTCTGCGGCTGGCGCTGCAGGTCGCCTCGCTCATCGCCCGGCACGATTCCCACGAGGTCGCGCAGGCATGGTTTCAGGGGCTCAACCCCCAGCTCGGTGATCGGTCGCCGGCCCGGCTGCTCCGCGAGGGCGACCTCTCGGAGGTGGGCCCCGAGATCGTCGGCGCGGCCCGCGCGTTCGTCATCGGCGGGTAAGCGCTCCTGGATGTGGCGCGCCGCGAAATCTGGTGCGCGCCTACCGCCCGCGCAGTAAGCTAGCCACGCTGTGAACGAGCTGGCAGAGCTCATCGGCTCGAGCCCCGCCATGGAGAAGGTGCGGGATCAGATCCAGCACCTGGTCGCTCGCCAGCAACCCGGCCACCGGCTTCCCTCGATCCTCATCGTCGGCGAGACGGGAACCGGCAAGGGTCTCGTCGCCCACCTGCTGCACCGGTCGAGCGCACGCGCGAGCGGCCCGTTCGTCCCCATCAACTGCGCGGCCATTCCCGACACGCTTCTCGAGGCCGAGCTGTTCGGCTACGTGCGGGGCGCCTTCACGGACGCGCGGCAATCGAAGGCGGGGCTGTTTCAGACCGCGCATCGCGGCACCATCTTCCTCGACGAGGTCGGCCTGCTACCGGAGGGACTGCAAGCCAAGCTCTTGAAGGCCCTCGAGGACCGCTCGGTGCGGCGTCTCGGCGGGACGGTGAGCGAGCCGTTCGACGCGTGGGTGCTCTCCGCGACAAACAGCGATCTCAACAGTGCCCTGCGTGAGCGCCGCTTCCGTGAGGATCTCTATCATCGGCTGGCCGTCCTCACGCTGACTCTGCCGCCCATTCGTGAGCGTGGTGAAGATGTCATGCTCCTCGCCGAGCACTATCTCGCCCGGGCCTGCGCCGACTACGGCCTTCCCGCCAAGACGATCTCTCCATCCGCGCGGGCTGCGCTCACCGCCTTCCCGTGGCCAGGCAACGTGCGGCAGCTGGCCAACGTGATGGAGCGCGTCGCCCTGCTCGCGGATGCCCGCGAGGTGACGGCGGAGATGCTCTCCTTGCCGCTGGCCGGGCCGGCGAGCAGCCCGCCCGCGGCGGCGGGCGACGAGCCGATGAAGGGCATGGACACGGTCGCGATGCGCCAGCACGTTCTCGACAGCCTGGAGCAACATCGCTGGAACATCTCGCACACCGCGATGGCGCTGCGCATCACCCGGAACACGCTGCGCGCCTGGATGAAGAAGTACGCGCTGCGCGAGGCTCGGGGCCCGCTCACTTCCGGTGCACCGGTCAGCGAGGCGGTGCCGGTCGTGGACGCGCCGGCCGCCGCACCCGAACCGCTCGCGCCGGGCGCGTCGACCGAGCCGGTGCCCACGTGGGCGGGCTCGCTGCTCCTCCAGCCCGCCGGCACCAAGATCCGCTGGGTCCGGAGACAGTTGATCCTGCTGCGGCTCGTGCTTCCCGGACCGTCTGGCCTCGACGGTCTTCACGACACGAGTCCGCTGCTCGACGTCCTGATCGACAAGGTGCAGAGTTTTGGCGGGCGGGTCGAGGAGCTCAGCCCCACATCGGTGGGCGCGGTCTTCGGGATGGAGACGATGGAGGAAGCATCGCGGCGCGCGGCGCACGCCGGGATGGCCATGCAGCGCGTGCTGGAGCGCGGCCCGCATGGCGAGGGAGCCGGCATCACCGCCCGCGCCGGCATCCACGCCGCGGTCCTCATGGTCGGCCAGGCCGGCGACCTCCAGCACATCGAGGCCCATGCTCGGAGCACGGCATGGAGTGCGCTCGATCCGCTCCTGAGCGGCGGACCGCCCGGCAGCGTGATGGTCACGGCCGCCGCGGCGCCCCTGCTGCAGCGCCGGTTCGTGCTCAGGGCCCTCGCCACCCCGATTTCAGGAGCCGAGGGCGCGTTTCAGCTCGTCGGTCCCGAGCGGCCAGCCATCCAGGCGGGCGGCCGCCTCACCGGCTTCGTAGGACGGCAGGAGGAGATCCACCTGCTCGAAAGCCGCTTCCAGGCTGCGGTGAAGGGCCGCGGCCATGTCGTCGCGATCTGTGGCGACGCGGGAATCGGCAAATCACGCTTGCTCCACGAGTTCCGCCAGAGAATTCGTGACCATCGCGTCACCTCTCTCGAGGCGCACTGTGTCTCCTACGGGACCGGCATTCCGTACCTGCCGTTGATCGAGCTGCTTCGCCGGGCCTTCCGGATCAACGACGCCGACTCGTCGCCCCTGGTGGCCGGCAAGGTCGAGCGCGTGCTCGAACGCCTCGGCCTGTCCAGCGTCGAGGCGGTGGCCTTCCTGCTCGAGTTCCTCGGGATCAAGACGAGTGAGGAGGGGCCTCCTCTCGTCCCGGAGGCCATCCAGGCCCGGATCCGCGATCTCCTGCGTCGCGTCTGCGCGAACGCCAGCCGGACCCGGCCGCTCATCGTCGTCGTCGAGGACCTGCACTGGATGGACGCCGCTTCGGAGGCCCTCGGATTCTCGCTTCTCGACGGCATCGACACGCTGCCGATCTTCGTCCTGTTGACGTACCGTTCGGGGTACCGGCAGCCGTGGGCGGATCGCTCGTATGTGACCCAGATCGCGCTCCCGCCGCTCTCCCGCGAGGAGAGCTCGGACATCGTGAAGACCTTGTTCGAGGTCGAAGTCCCGCCCGCGCTCACCGACCTCATCGTCGATCGGGCCGAGGGCAACCCGTTCTTCCTCGAGGAGCTCGCTCACGTCGTCGGCGAGCAAGGCACCGGGAGCGAGCCGCGGACGGTGCCCGAGACCATCCACGAGGTCCTGCTCGCCCGCATCAATCGTCTGGCTGACGAGACCCGGCGCGCGCTGGAGACCATCGCGGTCATCGGGCGAGCGGCGTCGCGCCGGCTCTCGAGCGCGACGTGGGCCGGACCCGAACCGCTGGACGATCTTCTTCGCGACCTCGTGCGGCAAGAGTTCCTCTACGAGAGGATGAGCGCGGCGGGCGAGACGGAATACATTTTCCGTCACCCGCTCATGCAGGAGAGCGCGTACCAGAACCTGATCGAGAGCACGCGCAGCCGCTTGCACGGCCAGGCCGGCCGGGCGCTCGAGCAGCTGTATGCGGGACGGCTGGAGGAGGTGGTCGAGCTCCTCGCGCACCACTATGGCCGCAGCGCGATGGACGAGCAGGCGGTGGACTACGGCATTCTGGCCGCCGAGAAAGCGGCGCGCCGCTGGGCCAACATGGAAGCACGCACCGCGTTCACGACCGTCCTCGGACGCCTCGACCAGATGTCGCGCACGCGCGAGAATCTCATCCGTCGGGTCGATGCCGTGCTCAAGCAATCGGAAATCCGCTTCGCCCTCGGCGAGCATCGCGCGCAGCTGCAAGGTCTGGCCGCGGTCCGCGAGACCGTCGAGCAGGTCGGCGATCCGGCGCGTCGTGCCGCGTGGCTGTACTGGAGCGGCTTCCTGCACAGTCTGGTCGGCGATCGGCCCGAGATCGGCATCGCATACGGCCAGCAGGCCGCCGCCCTGGTCGCGCGCGATGGGCTCGAGGATCTCCGCCCGTTCGCGGACTGCTGTCTGACCCACGCATACGCGCTGGCCGGCGATCTGCGCGAGGCCGTGAACGCCGGCGAGCGGGCCCTGTCGCAATTCGAGGCGCGGGGCAACGTCTGGTGGGCCTGCCGGACCATGTGGATCCTGAGTCACACCGCCAACGTCCTGGGGGAGTGGGACCGCAGCCTCGACTACTGTAGCCGGGCGCTGCAGCACGGTGAATCGGCCAACGACCTTCGACTCAAGGTCGTTGCCTGGTCGCGTATGGCGGCCAGCCAGGTCCAGCGAGGTGACGCCAAGGCCGCGCTGGGGTCGTGTGACGCGGCCACGAAGCTGGGCCCGACGCCGTTCGACGTCGCCAATCTCAACGCGGTGCGGGGCTACGCCCTCGTCAAGATCGGCGACTTTCAGTCCGGGCTGCCGCTGCTCCACGACGCCGTGAAGTGGTTTGCCGGCACCCACGTGCTCTACAACCGCTCGACCTGCTCGGTGTGGCTCGCCGACAGCCTGGTGCGGAGCGGCAATCGCGAGGGCGGGCGAGAGGTTGCCACCGCGGTGCTGGCAACCAGCGAGTCGGTGGGCTACCGGTACGTACAGGGTGTCGCCTCCCGCATCCTGGGGGAAAGCCTCACCCCGGACGATACCGGGGCCGCCGCCGCGCACCTGCAGACCGCGCGGGGCATCTTCGAACAGATGAATGCCCGGAACGATCTCGCGAAGACGCTCCTGGCCCAGGCCGCCGTTCACGCCAGCCTGGCCGAATTCGACCGGGCCCGGCAGCTCCTCGACGAGGCGGGGCGGATGTTCGAGGTGCTCGGCACGACGGACGAACCGGACCGGGTCCGCGCCGCCCGTCAACGCCTTCGGGGCGGCGCGGACACCTGACCGTAGCCGGCGCTCTCGGCTAGGGTCCGCCGGCGCCCTGGAAGCCGACGAGCATGAAGTATGTCTCGTCGCCGACCGTGTAGGGGATCCGGAGCACCTTGCTGATCCGGACGGTCTCGGCTGGGCCATTCTCCATGCTGAGCGTCCAGAAGAACCCTTGCCAGAACTCGGGCTCGGCCGATGTCCGGTTCCGGCTCTCGGGCGGAAAGGGGTCGATGCTGTTGCGGGCCTTGCCGATGCCGCCCCTGGTCACCGCCGTGAGGTTGACCTGCGGGTCCTTTCCGTACGGATTCTCACCCCTGATGAGCGCACCGAGCTCCTCATTCATCACGTCGCCCATGGTAGCCTCCTGTTCTTCCCACGTGGTCGTGGGGTCTGCGAGGAACCGCACTGCGGAAAGGGAGGGTGTGAAGAAGTACCCCCCGCCGGTCATCGCCACGTAGTGGTGGATGTCGAACGGTTTGTTCAGCGCGTCGGACGAGCGAAGAACGAGGCGGGCTGGGTCTTCGCCCTGGCCCGCGATCGGATCCTGTCCGGTCTGGGCGACGGGATGGTTGCGGTCGTTGAGCCAGCGCTGCACCGTCTCGAACTGACGGCCGAGGTCGGCCTGATAGGCGGCGAACAGAAGTCCGCGGTCGCGGCCGTCGTCCTGCGGAGCAACGCCGGGCCCGGCGGGGCCGAGCGGCGGACCGTACGGGATGCCGCGCCGGAGAAGCTTGTGGCGGAGCCCGCCGGCATTCGCGTCGCGCGGATGCGCCTTGCGCACGTGAGCGAATCCCGGCACTCGCTCGCCGTTCGGATCGGCGCCGTACTCTGCGGCGGTATACTCGACTGGCTCGGGGACGCGGGGATCTTCCGGCTGGATCGGGTCGGCGAGCTTGGCTCCGCTCGGCCAACGGCCGAACACCTTCGCCCCGAGCTGGGCCGGGCTCTTGAGTCCGAGATCCTTCGCCTGGGCCTCGAGATCGCGCTGAAAGCCGGCCACGTCCTGACGAAGCCGCCGGAAGACGAGATAGCTGCCGTCGCGGGTCCAGGCCGGGCCGGAGGACGACTCCTGTCCGGCGGCGTCGGGATAGCCGAGCACGAAGTCTCCCGTTCCCGTCAGGCCGTCGAGCCGCGGCTCACTGATCCCGTCCTGGTAGCCGAAGTGCTCGCGGCCGCGCATCTCGTCCGGGAGCTTCGCGCCGCGACAGTCCACCCCGAGGGTTTCCAGCAGCACGTCCCGGGCCTCGTGACGCGCGAGTCGCTGCCGGTGAACGCTGAGCGCCTGCTGGAGGTCCGCGTCGGTATCGGCCCCGATCACGACGAGGACGTGGGCCTCCGTATCCCTGGTCTCGCCGAAGCGCCAGGTCGCCGGCGTATCACCCAGCACGCCTGCTCGCGTGGCCATGCCTTGCTCGAACGGCTGCGGAAACGTGCCGGTCGGAGTCGGCGTGAACAGGGCGAGACCCTCCCGGGAGAAGGAGACGTTCACCCAGGTCGCCCGCAGGGCGGCGAGCGCGGGTTGCCCCTCGAGTGCCGCGCGGAGGGCCCTGAAGGCGACAACCTTGGCCGCGGAGGTGAGCTCCGGAAGGGTCTCCGTGAGCCAGGCCCGAGCCGATTCCGCCTTCGCGAACCTGAGCCCCAAGAACACCTGATGGTCCTTGTTGAAGCCGGGGAAGACGTTACCCTGGATCCGCTCGACTCGTAGCCATCGGCCCATGCTGTGCCCCCCTTGCCCCCCTGTCGTGCCCGCCGCGCGTGCCGCCCGTCGCGTGCCGAGCAATCAAGCAAGGAGCGCGCCCGAGCTGCACCGCGCAAAGTCGCGGATTTCCGCCCCGGAAGCACGCCGAGCACCGGGGAATTGCTCAGTGCTCTGCGCACCATTGAGCAGCGCGACGTAACCCATCGCCGAGGCGCGGAGCGGGGCCTTCCCAACACTCGCAGGCCGCTGCATGCTCGTTGCATGACAGCCGTCGGCGGAGCCGGTTCAGGATCCGAGGCAGGTGACTCTCTCGCGGAGATCACCCCGGGGAGACGCGTCTTCCGCGTCGGCCGCAAGCCCAACCCGTGGGCGTGGCCGCCGTGGGAGATCGCGGGGGAGGACGGCACCTTCGGCAATCGCTGGGACGACGCCCGCAGCACGTACCGCGTGCTCTACGGGTCGTCGCAGCTCGAGGCGTGCTTCGTCGAGACGCTCGCGCGATTCCGTCCCGATCCGCACGTGCTGGCCGAGCTGGCCCGCATCAAGGGGCCAGAGGCGGTGCAGGTGCCGGGACGGCTGCCTCGCTCCTGGCTCAACGGTCGGGTGGTCGGGGAGGCGTCGGTGTCGGGCGTCTTCTGCGACGTGGGCGCGGCCGCGTCGCTGGCGTACCTGCACCGCGCGCTCGCGGCCACCCTGGTGCGGTACCGCGTGAGAGAGCTGGACGGGGCCGCGATCCGGCAGACCGCACCCCGCCGCTTCACGCAGGAGATCTCGAGCCACGTCTACGCGCTGAGCGATGCGCGCGGGCGGCCGCGCTTCGCGGGCATCGCCTACCGCTCGCGCTTCGGCGATCACTACCAGAACTGGGCGATCTTCGAGCGACCGGGCCGCCGGCCGGTCATCCGCGCGCCGCGGACGCGCCGGATCGCCCCGCTGCAGCGCGAGTTCCAGGCCGCGCTGCGCCTGCTGGACCTCGAGCTCGGGGCTTGACGCCGCGAGCGCACGAGGGGCCTACGGAGAAGTTGTCCATCCGGGAGCCCGGCCCTCCCTCGGTCGCGGCACCGGTGGCGCGACGCGTTCCAACGCCCGCCCCGGGTAGGTTCGGCGCGTGTACATCACCAATCCCTCGATGAAGCTGCGCGCGAAAGGGGGGAGAAACCGATGTGGGTTCCAGACGATCCAGCCCCACTGGCCCAGCGACGCGCGGGCGTGCAGGAGAGCCGCCCCGCGGACCCGTCGACCCGTGAACGCAACCGTGGAGGGGACGATGGCGATCCCGCGACCGGCCTCGGCCAGCGCGATCAACGATTGAGGATCACCCGCCTCGAGGAGGAGACGCACGTGGACGTGAGCGATGCGACAGGCCGCGTCGAACATCTCCCGAGTGCCGAACCCCTGTCGGAGCAACAGGACCCGCTCGCCCTGGAGATCCGTCACGTCGATCGTCGCGCGCCGCCCGAGACGATGCCCCCGGGGCAGCGCGGCCAGGACTCGAAACGGAAACAGCAGGCGACCCTCGAGGTGATCGTTGCCGTGACGAATCGCCACGGCCAGGTGTGCCTCGCCACTCTCGACGCGGGCGAGCGCGCGCACACCCCCCTCCTCGAGGAGACGGACGTCCACCTGTTCTCGCGACTTCAGATATCTGGTCAGGAACGGAGCCAGCACGCTCTGGATCATCTGGGGCGAGCCGGCGACGCTCAGGCTCCCGATGTTGCCGCCTCGCACGGCGTGGGCGTGGTCGACGAGCCGGTCGACATCGGCGAGCAGGGCACGGCTGCGGAGGAGCAGGCCCTCACCCGCGCTGGTCACCCGAGCCCGGCGGCCCACACGCTCCACGAGGGGCACGCCCAGCTCCTTCTCGAGGTCGCGAACCTGGCGCCACAGCGCCGGTTGCGTGATCCGCACCTGCGCGGCGGCTCGGGAGAAGGCGCCGGTGTCGGCGACGGCAACGAAGGAGCGGAGGTGACGGAGCTCCATCTCGTCCAATGCCCTGTCGGCATACTCTACCGCTCGTGGAATGCATTGGACAGCATCCCGGGGACATCGGTACCGTCGGGCTCGAAAGGAGACCCCTCATGCTGAACGTCGACCATTTCGTGAGCGACTGCCGTGCCGCCCTCGCCGGGCCCACTCCCGGATTGACGATCAAGGAGATGCTTCAACGGATCGTGGCGAGCCCCCCGGACGTGCAGGCCGCGCTGGGCGCGCCGCGACGAGGCGCGATCACACCGCTCCATCATGAGCGCGATCTCACGATCCTCAATGTGATCTGGACGCCCGGCATGGCCATCTATCCGCACGACCATCGCATGTGGGCGCTGATCGGGCTCTACGGAGGGCGCGAGGACAACACCTTCTATCGCCGCAGTCCCGGGGGACTGCAGGTCGCCGGCGGCAAGCAGCTCGAGGCCGGGGACACCGAGCTGCTCGGGCCGTCGATCATCCACGCGGTGGCGAACCCGCTTCGCGTGTTCACCGCCGCGATCCATATCTACGGGGGCGACTTCTTCGGCACGCCGCGGAGCGATTGGGACCCGGAGACGCTTCGAGAGCGGCCGTTCGATATCGCACGCGGAAGAAAGGTCTTCGACGACGCCAACGAGCGGTGGCAAGCCGAATGCGCGAAACACGAATCGCCCGTGCCGCCGGCGTGACGGCCCGCCGATGGCGGAGGCCGGCAGGCGCGGCTACTCCGTCAGCGAGCGGTAGATCTCCACTTCCGCCGCGCCCTCCGTCAGCCCCTCCTTCTCGCGCCGCTCGCGGTAGGACGCCAGGTGGGGCGCCTTGCGATGTGCGTCGAACGCGGCGTCGTCCTTGTATTGCTCGTAGAAGATGAACAGGTCGGGATCCTTCGTCGAGCGATGCGGGCGGTACACGAGGCAGCCGGGCTCGGCCCGGCGCACCACGCCGGCCTGCTCGGCGAGCAGCGCGGCGAGGGCGTCGCCCTTGCCCTTCGCGGCCCGGATCTTCGCGACGACGGTGAGGACGTTGGCCATGACGGGTCTCCTTTGAGGTAGGGATCATAGCAGCCGCAGCCGGCGCGAGGCGAGCAGGAGCAGCGCGTTGCCCGCGACCATCGCGCCGCCCACGGACACCGCGAAGCGCGCGTCCACCGCGGCGGCCATCAGGCCGCCCAGCAGGCCGCCGATGGGCAGCAGGTTCCAGCAGAGCGCGTAGAGGCTCATGACCCGGCCGCGGAGGTGATCCGGCACCGTCTGCTGCAGCTGCGTGCTGACCTGGGTCAGATAGAACGTGTTGCTGAAGCCGACTGCGGCCAGGATCGGCAGCGCGGGCCCGAGTGTGGGCACGCGCGAGAAGGCCATCAGGCCGAGGCCCATGCCCGCCGCGCCGATCAGGATGACGAGCCCCCGCCGGCGCAGCCGCGTGGCCAGGCTCGCCACCAGCAGGGTGCCGGCCAGCGCGCCCAGGCCGTGGGCCGCGTTGAGCAGTCCGTAGCCGGCGGAGCCGGTCTGGAAGTACACGTCGGAGAAGATCGGCAGCAGCGTGACGTAGGAGAGGCCGAAGACGGCATTGAACAGGGCCAGGCAGATCAGCGCGGCGAACACGAAGTCGTGCGCCACGAAGTGGAGCCCCTCGTAGAGCTGGTGCAGGAGGCGCTGCGCGCTGGGCGCGGGGGCGTCGGCGTTCACCCGGAGCTGCCGGTACATCACCAGCGCCATCGCCGACGACGCGGCGGCCAGGCCGAAGCCGACGGTGCCGCCGAACGCCGCGATCAGGACGCCGGTGATGGAGGGGCCGATCATGCGCCCGGCCTGCCACGGGATCGATCCCAGCGCGATGGCGTTGGCCAGCCGCTCGCGCCCCACCATCTGGGGCACGAGCGACATGCGGGTCGGCTCGTCGAAGGCGCGGAACGTGTTGCTCATCGCGGCGAGCGTCAGCAGCGGCGCCACCCGCACCGCGCCCGACACCGAGAGCGCGAACGCGGCGAGCAGGACCGCGGTGGTCAGGATCTGGGTCCCGAGCAGGAGGCGCAGGCGGTTGGCGCGGTCGGCGAGCACGCCGCCCCAGAGCTGGAACACCACGAGCGGCACGCCCTGGGCGAGGCCGAGATAGCCGAGATAGAGCGCGTCGTGGGTCACCTCCCACACCATCCACGCGAAGGTCAGGTACTCGGCGCGGTGGCCGAGCACGTAGAAGACGAGCCCGATCCAGTAGAAGCGGTAGTTCCGCTCCCGGAGCGCCGCGAAGGTGGTGGAGCGCGCGGTGACGGCGATGGGGTCAGGCCCGCCAGGGCTCGACGAGGATCTTGGCGTGACGCTCGGGCGAGGCGAGCGCCTCGAAGGCGCCCGCGACGCCCTCGACGCCCACGCGGCCGGTGATCAGCGGCGTGGTCTCGATGCGCCGCGCCGCGATGTGGCCCAGCGTGGCCGCGAACTCGCCCGGGGTGTAGCCGAGCACGAACTGGAGGCTCAGCTCCTTGCTGATGCCGAGCATCGGATAGATGGTGTCCGGCTCCATGCACACGCCGACGACCACGATCCGCGTGCCGCGCGGCGCCGGGGCCATGATCTGGTCGAGCACGCCGGGCACGCCCACGCACTCGAACACCACCGCCGGGCGCACCGCGGGGCCGACGATCCACGGGGGAAGCGCGGGAGCGTGGCTCGGGTCGCGCCACACCGCGGTTTCGCGCCAGCTCTGCCACGGCGCGGTGGCCGCCGGATCCACCACGACGTCGGCCCCCATCGCGACGGCCAGCTCGCGACGGCGCGGCGAGAAGTCGGCGGCCACGATCGGCCGCGCCCCCTGCAGCCGGAGCGCCGCGATCACCGCCAGCCCGACCGGGCCGCACCCGATCACGAGCGGGGCGTCGTCGGCCTCGAGGCGCGCCTTCGCGACCGCGTGCAGGCCCACCGCCATCGGCTCGGTGAGCGCGGCCAGCTCGGTGGGCAGCCCGTCCGGGACGGGCAGCAGCAGCGCCTCGGTGAGCCGCATGTACTCGGCATAGCCGCCGGGCGTGTCGTTGGAATAGCCCACGGTGCGCGGGCCGTCCGCGCGGATCAGGCTCGGCCGCGAGCACACCCGCGTGCCGGCGCGGAGCGTGCGGGCGGTCGCGGGACCGTGATCCACGATCTCGGCGCAGAACTCGTGGCCCATCACCACGTCGCGGGCGAGATCCATGGTGAACGCGCTGCCCGCGCGACGGGAGGCCTCGACGAAGCGATCGGCGTGACGGAGGGCGTGGAGATCCGAGCCGCAGATGCCGCAGGCCAGCGTCTTGACCAGCACCTCGCCGGGGCCGGGCTCGGGGCGCGGGAGATCGGCGACCACGAGCTGACGGTTCCGCATCACGGCGGCGCGCATGGCCCACGATCCTACTCCGTCTCGCCGCCGCGGTCGAGACCTGCGGTATGCTCGACGCGGAGGATCCCTCGATGACGCGTCGGTCTCGTCACGGTCACGCATGGCTCGCGGGCGCGATGATCGCGGCGCTCGCGCTGCTCGGGGCCGGCGCGGTCTCCGCGCAGACGGTGACCTGGAGCATGGCCGACGAGTATCCGGCCACCTCCATCCAGGGCGAAGCCGACGCCCGCTTCGCTCGCGAGGTGAGCCGTCGCACCGGCGGCCGGATCGAGATCGCGCACCAGTACGATGCCTCCAGCGGATTCCGCTCGCGCGAGATGGTAGACGCGGTGGGACGCGGCGCGGTGCCGCTCGGCAACATGTACATGGGCGCGCTCGGCTCGGTCGACCCGGTGTTCCTGCTGCCCTCGCTGCCGTTCCTGGCCACCACGCCCGAGCAGGGGCAGGCGCTGGCCGCCGTCGCGCGCCCGCACTACGAGCGCGTGCTCGCGACGCACAACCAGGTCCTGCTCTTCCAGTCGCCGTGGCCGCCCGCCGGTATCTGGGCCAACAAGCCGGTCGACTCCGCGGAGGCGCTACGCGGCCTCCGCATCCGCACCGCCGACGCCAACGGGGTGCTCGCCTTCCGCGCCGCCGGGGCGGTGCCGGTGGCGATCTCGTTCACCGACGCGCTGCCCCAGCTCAAGTCGGGCCAGCTGGACGCGGTGCTCTCCTCGGGCGACGGCGGCGCGGGGGCACGGCTCATGGAGACGCTGCACCACTTCACCGCCATCGAGTACGCGGTGACCATGAGCATGGTCACGATCAACGGCGACGTCTGGCGCGGCCTCGACGCGGACACGCAGCGGGCGGTGCGCGCGGCCGCGGCGGAGACCGAGGCCGGGCAGTGGGAGGCCATGAAGACGCGCGTCGCCGAGAACTACGCGCGGATGCGCGCGGCCGGCGTCGGGCTCACGACCGAGCTGTCGGTCGACTACCAGCAGAGCCTGCGCAAGGCCGGGCGCGCCGCGGTAGACGACTGGCTCCGCCAGCTGGGCCCGGCCGGCTCGCAGATCCTCGACGCCTATCGCGCGCGGCTGGCCGGGCGCTGAAACTCGGTCGAGCGGGCCCTCGCGCGCGATAGTAGACTCCCGGCATGGCCCGCCCGAGGCTCGTTCTCGCGATGATGATGCACGAGACCAATACGTTCTCCCCGGTGCCCACCCCGCTGTCCTCGTTCCGGCCGCTCAGCGGCGAGGCAGCGATCGCCGAGTTCCGCGACACCAACACCCAGCTGGGCGGCTTCCTGCACGTGGCCGAGCAGGCCGGCGCCGAGATCGTGCTGCCGGTGGCGGGCGGGGCGCACCCGTCGGGCTACGTGGAGAAGGGCGCCTACGAGGACATGGTCGAGGCCATCGTGGGCGCGGTACGGGGCGGCTGCGACGCGGTGTTCCTGGCCCTGCACGGGGCGATGGTGGCCGAGCACGTCGACGACGGCGAGGGCGAATTGCTGCGGCGCCTCCGGGCGGTGGCCCCGCGGGTGCCCATCGCGGTGGGGCTCGACTTCCACTCGCACATGACCGCGGCGATGGTCGACAATGCCACCGTCATCGCCGGCTACTGCACCTACCCCCACGTGGACATGGGGGAGACCGGCCAGCGGGCGGGGCGCACCATGCTGCGCGCGCTGCGCGGCGAGATCGAGCCGGTGCTGGTGTGGGGCTCGCGGCCGATGATGACCAGCACCCTGGTCCACACCCCATCGCGTCAGCCCATGAAGGACATCATGGACATGGCGATGGCGGCGGAAGCGGGCGGGACGGTGCTCAACGCCTCGGTGTTCGGCGGTTTCCCGCACGCCGACATCCCGCACACCTCGCTCTCCGCGGTGATCGTGTGCGATCGCCGCGCCGACGCGGGCGCGGCCCTGCGCGACCGCCTGCTCGCGATGGCGTGGGAGCGGCGGGATGACTTCCTCTACCATGGCGCCCCGCTGGCCGAGCAGGTCGCGCACGCCCGCTCGCTGGGCGACGGGCCGATCGTGCTGGTGGATCACGGCGACAACACCGCCTCCGGCGGCACCCAGGACGTCATGAGCGTCATCGACGAGGTCATGCGCCAGGGGCTCACCGACGTGGCCGCGGGGCCCATCTGCGATCCGGCCGGCGTGCGGCGCCTGGTCGAGGCGGGCACCGCGGCGAGCGTGACCCTGCCGCTCGGCGGCCGCATCGACATGCCACAGATCAACTTGCCGGGCAAGCCGCTGGCGGTGACCGGCAAGGTCACGCGCATCACCGACGGGGAGTTCACCGTCACCGGGCCGATGGCCACCGGCACCCGCGTGCGCATGGGCCGGACCGCGGTGCTCGACACCGGCGCCATGCAGATCGTCGTCTCGGAGGGGCGCAGCGAGCCCTTCGATCTCGGCGTATTCACCCATTGCGGGATCGACCCGCGCCGCAAGAAGTACGTCCTGATCAAGTCGCGCCAGCATTTCCGTGCCGGGTTCGAGCCCATCGCCCGGCACATCGTCCTGTGCGACGGTGACGGCGTGACCAGCTCCGACCTCCGGCTCTTCACCTATCGGAACCGGCGGCGGCCGCTCTTTCCCTTCGAGCGAGATCGGTAAGGAGGTACGCCATGGACTACGGGCTGTTCACGATGCCGTCGCACCCGCCCGAGCGGAAGCTCTTCGACGGGCACCAGTGGGATCTCCAGAATCTCCGCTGGGCGGACGAGCTGGGCTTCAGCGAGGCGTGGATCGGCGAGCACCACACCGCGCCGTGGGAGCCGCATCCCTCGCCGGATCTCCTGGTGGCGCAGGCCCTGATGCAGACCAAGCGGATGCGAATCGGTCCCGGCGGATTCCTGATGCCGTTCCATCACCCGGCCGAGCTGGCCAACCGGGTGGCGATGCTCGATCACCTCGCGCAGGGCCGGCTCAACTTCGGGGTGGCCGCGAGCGGGCTGCCGAGCGACTGGTCGCTCTTCAACGTCGACGGCATGGCCGGGCAGAACCGGGAGATGACGCGGGAGTCGCTCGACATCATCCTGCGTCTCTGGAGCGAGGAGCCCGAGTTCGACTACAAGGGCAAGTTCTGGCACGTGACCAAGACCGGGACGATGTTCGGCACGCTGCGGCCGCACATCTTCCCGTTCCAGAAGCCGCACCCGCCCATCGGAGTGGCCGGGCTCAACAAGGGCTCGGACACGCTGAAGCTGGCGGGCGAGCGCGGGTTCTGGCCGATGAGCCTGAATCTCAACCCGGCCTACGTGGGCAGCCACTGGGAGGCGGTGGAGCAGGGGGCCGCAAAGTCCGGGCGCACGCCGAAGCGGTCGGACTGGCGCATGGTGCGCGAGGTGTTCGTGGCCGACACCGACGCGGAGGCGCTGCGGCACTCCGCGGGTGGCATGATGGGCCGCATGATGACCGAGTACTTCCTGCCGCTGCTGGGCGCCTTCGGATTCACCGAGTATCTCAAGCACGACCCCTCGGTGCCGGACGGCGACGTGACGCCCGAGTACTGCGCCAAGCACAACTGGCTGGTCGGCTCGCCGGACACGGTGTCGCAGAAGCTCAACGACATCTACGACGAGGTCGGCGGCTTCGGCACGCTGCTCGTGTTCTGCTTCGACTACAGCGAGAACCCGAAGGCGTGGCACCACTCGATGGAATTGCTCGCCAAGGAGGTCATGCCCCGCTTCAAGGGCATGGTGCCCAAGTAGCCGGTGGACCAGGGCTCACTGCGGCCGACGATCGTCGAGGTCAGCCTGACCCGGCTCGCGGACAACTTCCGCGCGATCCAGGCGGCGGTCGGACATGCCGCGGTGATGCCCATCTTGAAGGCCAACGCTTACGGCCACGGCCTGGTGCCGGTGGCCCGGCATCTCGCCTCGCTCGGCGCGCCGTGCTTCGGAGTGGCCTTCCTGGAGGAGGCGATCGCGCTGCGCGAGGCGGGGGTCGTCCAGCCGATCCTCGTGATGGGCGGCATCTTCGGCGACCAGATCCCGCTGTTCCTGCGCCACGACCTCACCCTCACCGCCTCGTCCATCGACAAGCTCAAGCAGGTCGAGGAGGAGGCGGGCCGTCTCGGCGTCACCGCCCGCGTGCACCTCAAGATCGACACCGGCATGGAGCGCATCGGCGTCCACTACTACAGCGCCCGCGGGCTGCTCGAGCGCGCGTCGGAGTGCCGGCACGCGGTCGTCGAGGGCATCTACTCCCACTTCGCCAACGCGGACGCCGCCGATCTGACCTCGGCCCGCGTGCAGCTCGCGCGCTTCCTCGAGGTGCTCGAGTGGTACGACAAGCAGGGCGTCAAGCCGCCGGTGCGCCATATCGCCAACTCGGGGGCGGTGCTGCAGCTGCCCGAGAGCCATCTCGATCTGGTGCGGCCGGGCATCCTGCTCTACGGCGTCTATCCGTCGGACGAGGCGCGGAAGACGATCGCGGTCGAGCCGGCGCTGTCCATGCGCTCGCGCGTGGTGTACTTCAAGGTGGTGAGCCCCGGCCACCCGGTGAGCTACGGGTCCACGTGGCAGTCCGACCATCCGGTGCGCGTGGTCACGGTGCCGGTGGGCTACGGCGACGGCTACTTCCGCGCGCTCTCCAACGTGGCCCACGTGCTCATCCGCGGGCGGAAGTACCCGGTGGTGGGCCGGGTCTGCATGGACCAGATCATGGTCAATCTCGAATGGGAGAGCGCCTTCAACGGGGACGTGGTCACGCTGCTGGGGCGCGACGGCGACGAGATCATCACCTGCGGG